>JBJMQJ010000546.1:0-7028 GCA_045802765.1 Myxococcales bacterium | reverse complement strand
GGTCGCGGCGCGGGTGTTCTGCAGGATGGCGAGGACGTCCTGCTCGCCGCCCGCGCCGATGTTGCGCAGGTTGCCGGTGAACGACTGCACGTTCCCCAGGATCGCGTCCACCCGCGATTGGCTGCGGTCGATGATCCCCTCGATCCCCTCGGTGATGCGGGTGAGGTTCTCCACGATGGTGCGGAGATTGTTCTCGCCCTGCTCGCCGCCCAGCGTCTTGCGCAGGTTCTCAGTCACCGCGCCGATGTCGCCGGCGATCTTCGAGAGCTGGTTGAAGACCTCGTTCATCCCTGGCTGGCGGACGACGTTGCGGATCTCGTCGCCCTCCTTGAGCAGCGGCTGATCCGGCGTCCCGGGCGTCAGGTCGAGCAGGAAGTCGCCGAGGATGCTCTCCGAACGCTTGGTGATGGTGGCGTTACGGTGCAGCGGATATTCCTGCTTGATCTTCAGCCACACCTTGGCGCGCGCGGTGGCCTGGTCGAGCTCGATCCGGTCCACCTGCCCCACCGGAATGCCGGCGATCTGCACGCGCGAGCGCGCCCCCAGGCCGGTGGCGTCGTCGAACATGGCGAAGACGCGGTAGCTCTTGTCCCGGCCGATGTTGGCGCCGATGAAGTAGAGTCCCAGCGCGAACGCGACAGCCGCGGCGGCAACCACCAGACCGACCCGCAGGGGTGTCCAGAAGGATTGCACCGTGCGATCCTATGCTCGCCCGAACCAGGTGGCGAGGAAATGCCGGGTGTGCGGCTCCTGGCTGTGGCGCACCTTGTCCGGCGGTCCTTCCTCGACGATGCGCCCGTCGTGCAGCATGGCGACGTGGTCGGCGATGTGGAAGGTCGATCCGATGTCGTGGCTGATGACGACGCTGGTCACGCCGAGCTTCGTCCGAGCGCCGATGATCATCTCGTCGACGCTCTCGGTGGTGAGCGGATCGAGGCCCGTGGTCGGCTCGTCGTAGAGCACCAGCTTCGGCTCGCGCACGATGGCGCGCGCCAGCGCCACGCGCTTGCGCATGCCGCCGGACAGCTCGGCCGGGAACTTCTCCTCGACGCCGTACAGCTCCACCACGGCGAGCTTCTCCTTCACCGCCGCCGCGATCTTCTCCTCGGCGAGGCTGGTGTGCTCGCGCAGCGGGAAGGCGACGTTCTCGAAGACGGTCAGCGAGTCGAACAGAGCCGAGCTCTGGAAGACCATCCCCATCCGGGTGCGGAAGCGCGACAGCTCGCGCCGGTCCATGCGCGTGATCTCCTCGCCGTCGACGATCACCTGGCCCCGGTCCGGCTTGAACAGCCCCATGATGTGCTTCATCAACACCGTCTTGCCGCTCCCCGACCCGCCCAGGATGACCGAGGTCGTCCCCGGCCAGACCGTCAGGTTCACTCCCTTGAGCACCTGGTTGCCGCCGAACGATTTCCACAGGTCCCGCACGTCGATCATGGGCTCGGTCATCCGCCCAGGCCTCCGCGCGGCTGCGGATTCGACAACGTGATCGCCGTGTAGACGTAGTCGATGGCGAAAATGGCCACGAGCCCGCCCACCACCGCCTGGGTGGTAGCGATACCCACACCGCGCGCGCCTCCTTCCGCGCGGTAGCCGCGGAAGGCGGCGATGAGCGTCACCACGAAGCCGATCACCGCCGATTTGCCAAGCCCGTCGGTGATGTCCTTCACCTCGACCAGGTACTGGATTCGATTGAGGAATGTGCCCGGGGACAGATCCTTCAGGAAGACCGCCACGCCGTAGGCGCCGGTCATGGCGATGGCGTTGAACAGCATCGTCAGGACTGGCGCAGCGAGCAGGGCGGCCACGATGCGCGGCACGACCAGGTAGTTGATGGGGTCCACGGCCATGGTCTCGAGCGCGTCGATCTGTTCGGTGACGCGCATCGTTCCCAGCTCGGTGGCGACCGCGCTTCCGACGCGGGCCACGAGCACGATGCAGGTGAACACCGGAGCCAGCTCGCGGGCGAGCGACAGCTCGACCGTCGCGCCCACGAGGGACTGCGCGTTGAAGAGCCCGAAGGCGTAGACGGTCTGCAGCGAAAGCACCATGCCGGTAAAGAGGCCGGTCAGGCCGACGACGAAGAGGGAGCCGTACGCCATGAACTCCAGCTGCGAGAACAGCAGCCCGATGCGATAGGGCGGGCGGAACACGGCAGCGACCGCTTGCGCGAGGAAGACGCTCAAGTCTCCCAGGAGCTCGAGAGGCGCGCGCAGCGGTTTCATCCACGGCGGCGGGGCCGCCGGGTGGGGGGAGGTGGTGGGCTCTGCCATGCGCGCGTTTTCTACTCCGAGATGGGCCGGCAGGCGAGCTTCCGAACGGCCGCCGCGGCCACGGCGCGCCGGTCGTGCCAAGCTTGGATTGTCCGGTGGACGACTGCGGCCTTGCCGGGCGGCCGGGCGGTGCGCAGCCTGGCCGCATGGCGGGATGGATGCTGCTCGCGCTGCTGGCGGTGGCGGATCCCGCGTCGCGCGAGCACGCAGGCCGCGCTTCTGCCCTCGTCACGTACGTCGCCGCGGATTACGCGGTGGCGGTCGGGCCGGAGGGCCAGGTCCTGTCGCCGGAGGAGCTCGCCGAGCAGGGCCAGTTCGTTCGCGAGGCCGCCGCCGAGCTGCGCGCGGCCGCCGCCGAGGACCTCGCTCGCGAGCTGGACGATCTCGGCGCGCGCGTGGATGCACGGGTCGCCCCGCCGGAAGTGATCGCCGGAGCGCAGCACATCTCCGCCCGGATCGCGCAGCGGTTCGATCTGGCGGTGCTGCCGCGCGGCAAGCCCGATCTGCGGCGCGGGCAGCGCCTCTACCGGCAAGCCTGCGCCGCCTGCCACGGCGCGGACGGCACCCCGCCCGCGGCCGACCGACTTCCACTCCCCACCCATCCAGTCGCGTTCGCATCGAAGCCGGACATGTCGCGGTTGAGCCCGCAGCGCGTATTCTCGGCCGCCACCTATGGGGTGCCCGGGACGGCGATGCCGTCGTTCGGCGAAGCGCTTGGCGAAGAGGAGCGCTGGGACCTGGCGTTCTACGCGCTGACGCTGGCGCACGCCGATGCGCGCGAACGCGCCCGCGGGGAAGATCTCCTGCGCAAGGCGCCCCGCACGCCCGACTACCTCCAGCTCGCCGTGCGCAGCGACGACCAGCTCCGCGCCGCCCTCTCGCAGAGCGGCCTCTCCCCCCACGACCGCGAGGCCGTCCTCTCCGCCGTCCGCTCCGCCTTTCCCGCGGACGCGCACGCCGCTCGGAGGACTACAAACATTTCACGCAGAGGTCGCTGAGGAGAGGGAGACCGCGGAGGAGCGTCGTGTTTCGAAAAACCAAGTTCCTCCGCGTGCTCCCTCTCCTCCTCCGCGTGAAACGTCTTTCAGATCGCGGCTAGATGGGCACGCGGGGGACGCGGGAGCCGACCGCGCAGAACAGCTCGTACGGGATCGTGTCGCAGAGGTCCGCCAGGTCCTGCGCCGTGATTCGCTCGCCGCCCTGCTCGCCCAGGAGGACCACCTCGTCCCCGAGCCGCGCGGCGGGGACGTCGGTCGCGTCGATCATCATCATGTCCATGCACACGGTTCCGACCTGCCTCACGCGGCGCCCGCCGAGCAGCACCTCCGCCTTGTTCGTCAGGCTGCGGCGGTAGCCGTCGGCGTATCCGACCGGGACGGTGGCGATGACGCTGTCGCGGCGTGTGGTCCAGCGGTGGCCGTAGGAGATGGGAGTTCCGGCAGGCACGTGTTTCAGGTGGGAGATGCCCGTCGCCCAGGTCATGGCCGGCTTCAGATCGGCCAGCCCGGCGAAGCGGGGCGCCGGGACCGCGCCATAGAGCATGAGGCCCGGCCTGACCATGTCGTGGTGCGAGCTGGGCAGGTCCAGCGTCGCCGCGCTGTTCGCCAGGTGACTGAGCTGCAGGGGTTGCCCGGCATCGAGCAGCGCGCGGCGGCCCTCGACGAACAGCTCCATCGCCAGCCGCGTCGCGGTCGGGTCCCGCAGGTCCGCGTTGGCGAAGTGCGAGCAGAGGCCGGTGATGCGCACCTCGGTCCGCCCGCGCAGGTGCGCGATGAGCGCCGGCATGTCCTGCGGCAGCGCGCCGATGCGCCCCATCCCGGTATCGAGCTTGAGGTGCGCCTCCGCCGTGACGCCCCGCTGGCGCGCCGCGGCGGCGAGCTGATCGATCATCTCCGGGCGGTACACGAGCGACGTAAGCCGGTGCTGCAGAAGCAGGCCGTAGTCCGTGTACTGGCCGCCGAGGACGAGGACCGGCGCGGTGATTCCCAGGTTGCGCAGCGCGAGCCCCTCCTCGACGAGCGCGACGCCCAGCCAGTCGGCGCCTCCTTCCAGGAACGCCCGGGCCGCGATGGCGGCGCCGTGGCCGTACCCGTCCGCCTTGACGATCGCCATCACGCGGCTGCGCGGCGCGGCCCGGCGCGCCTGGCGCAGGTTGTGGCTCAGCGCATGTGCGTCGATTCGCGCCTCCGTGGGCCGGATGCGCAGATCGGATGCGCGGCGGGCGGAGTCGTCCAAGGCGGCGGCGGTTTCGGACACTCGTCCCTCCCTCGTGGACTGTAGCGCAGTCCGAACGGACAACAATCAAATCCGCGATTGGCTTTCCTGCCCGCGCTGGATAGGGTCCGGTAGATGGCACATGCACACCGCGTCGGCGGGGACATCGACGCCTTCTGCACCCGCTGCAAGATGGAGCTCGGCCACACCATCCTGGCCATGGTGGGCACCAAGCCGGCGCGGGTGCGCTGCAACACCTGCAACGGCGAGCACAACTACCGCGGCAGCTCGGCGCCCGCGCGGAAGGGCTCCTGGGTGCCCGCGTCCGAGCGCGCCGCCCGCCCCGCGGTGACCAGCTGGGAAGCGCTGCTGCGCGAGAAGGACCTCTCGCGCGCGCGGCGCTACTCGGTCAAGGAGCGGTTCGAGGCGGACGACGTGCTCGAGCACCCCGTCTTCGGCATCGGGCTCGTCCAGGAGGTCCGCGGCGACAAGATCAGCGTCGCCTTCAAGGCGGACGTGAAGACGCTGGTGCACGGGAAGGGCTGACGCCGGAAGCGCGGCGCTCCGCCCGGAGCAGCTCCAGGGCGCCGGCCAGGTCGTCGGGGAGCGGCGCTTCGACCTGCAGGAAGCCGCTGCCCGACGGATGCGGGAGGCGGAGCGCGGCGGCGTGCAGAGGAGCGCGCGCCAGCGCCACCGCGTCGGAATCGGCCGACCCCGGATGCAGGTGCTTGCGGAGCAGGGGTCCCGGTGCAGCGTACCGCGGATCGATGAGCAGCGGATGACCGAGGGCCGCGAGGTGAACGCGGATCTGGTGGGTGCGGCCGGTGAACGGGCGGCAGGAGCACCAGGTAACGGCGCCGAACCGTTCCATCGGCGCGAAGTCGGTGCGCGCGGACTGGGCGCGCCCTCCTCCGCGGTCCGCGACTCGCATCGCGCCACGGCGCCCCTCGAGCAGGGGCAGCTCGCAACGGACGGGCGACGCCAGATCTCCGCTGACCAGCGCAAAGTAGGTCTTCTCGGCGCGGCGCGATTCGAACGCGGCGTTGAGCGCGCGGTGCGCGTCCGGGGTGAGGCCAAACAGGACTACCCCGCTGGTGTCCCGGTCCAGCCGATGCACCGGGAGCGCCCCCGGGAAAAGCGCGCGCACCTGCGCCGACAACGGCGGCGCCTCCTGCGGCCCTCGCCCGGAAACCGTCAGCACCCCGGCCGGCTTGTCGACGGCGATCACCAGCTCATCGCGATACAGCACGCGCACGGAACGATCTTAGCCCTGCCGCGGGCATGCGCCTGCCAGGTCGGCCGTGCACTTGGCGCGCACGCCCTCGGGGTCCACTTTTGAACGGGGAGGGAACGTGGATCTCATCGATCATCTGTGGCGCGACCTCGACCGCCTGGCGCGGGCGGGCGCGCGACCCGTCGACATCCTCACCGACCCCGGGGCTTGGGTCACGTTCACCTACCGCCTGGGCCGCGCCGTGCGGCGCTTGCCGCGGCTGCTGCGCCTGCCGGCCGTCTGCGCGCACAAGCCGCTCGAGCTCCTCGTCAGCACGCTCGCGCGCGTGGCCCTCCCTCCTTCCGCCGAGGTGGGCGGAGGCCTGCGCGTCGCCCGCGTGGGCGGGATCCGCGTCGCCTCCGGCGCGTACATCGGACGCGATTGCGACCTCTCCGAGGGCGTCACCATCGCCGACTCGGGCGGTGCGCCGTGGATCGGCGACCGGGTGCTCATCGGCCCCGGCGCGAAGCTCGTCGGCCCGATCCGCGTCGGCAACGACGCGGCCGTCGGCCCCAACGCCGTCGTGGAGAGCGACGTGCCGGACGGCGCCACCGTGGCGGGAATCCCCGCGCGGGTGGTGACCGGCATGGGATCGCGGGGGATGCTGGTGTCCGGCCGCAAGCGTCCGCCCCTCGTCGAGGCGATGCGCGGAGTGGTTCGCGGGCTCCTACCCCGGCCGACGCAACTCTTGCTGCGCGGCTGAAAGTCTGGCGCCGCGAGGCGAGCTCTCGGGTACGCTGCGCGCGCGTGCGCTTTGCCGTCCTCGCCCTGCTCCTCGCTTCCGCCGCCGCGCGGGCGCAATCGCGCGCGCCGCTCGGGGCGCGCACGCAAGGCCCGCTGCGCGAGCTGTTCCTCGACGTGACGTCCGCCGACGCGCGCCGCCTTCCGTCGCCCGAGCTCGACGTCCGGTACACGCTGGCAAACACCTGGAACGAGCCAATGGCGCTCGTGTCCGGGCCGCACGTCTCGGCGCAGGAGCTCGACGAACAGGCGGACTCGATCGCCGTGCGGGTTCGGCTACCCTGGTCCCGCGCGCTTGGGCCCGCCTACGCCCGGTTCTCCACTGCGGTGGAGACGCGCGCCGTCATGCACTGGGGCGGATACACGGACCGTCCGATCGAGGCGTGGCACTCGGTCAGCGGCGCCTTCAATTTCCGGCGCGAAGACTACCCGCGCAACCAACTGCACCTCGTCTTCGCGGACGACGGCGGCAGGGCCTTCGCGCTCGACGGCGGTCCTTCCTTCGCGCTGGGCGACCTCGTCCTGCG
>JBJMQJ010000545.1:0-4502 GCA_045802765.1 Myxococcales bacterium | reverse complement strand
CCTCGCGCAGCTCGACCGCCGCGGCCAGCGCCTCGGCTGCGCGAACCGGCTCGCGCTGGGCGCGCAGCAGCAGGGCGCGCGCATGGGCGGGCGAAAGCAGGTCGCCCTGCCGCGCCCAGGCGACCAGGTCGGGGTAGCCGTGCAAATGCTCGTTGGGCTGGACCCGGCGGTCGCCGCCGACGGTGTTGGTGAAGTCGAGGCACGGCTCGCCGCCGATGAACTCGAACCGGTACTGCCCGGCGCGCATCGCTTCCGGCATGCAACCTCCAAAGAGGCACTTGACAGGTTAGATAGACCGGTCGTATATAACTGTCAACACCTACTTGTGGTGGTTAGAGAAGGGAGCCCGTCATGTTGCCTGTCGTCCGCGTCGGTCTCGCCAGCTCGACCCGCGCCGCCTTCGGCGCCGCGGTGGTGGTCCTCGCCTGGCTGGCCCTGTGGTTCTCGGTGCTGATCGCCACCCTGGAGAGGCCGCTCCCCAAGGAATCCCACGCGCGCATCCCCGCCGCCGCCGCGGGGCGTGCGTGAGCGGCGAGTCTCTCTGCGCGAGCAGAGGTCCTGTGTTACAGACCGGCGGTGCCGACGCCGCCGTCCGTCGCCGACGAGCTGAAGAGCCTGCGCATCGAGCGCACGGCCCGGCCCAGGTCCCTGCCCTCCTGGGCGCCGCCCGTCATCGGCATCGTGGCCGCTGCCGTGGTGCTGTTCGTCGCCTGGAAGATCCTCGCCCCGCGCGTGTTCGTGCCCGAGGTCGAGACGACGGCGGTGGCGCTGGTCAGCCCCGCGCAGGCGCAGCAGCTGCTGGTCGCCACCGGATACGTGGTGCCCCAGCGCCAGGCGAACATCTCGCCACGCATCGGCGGCCGGGTGGCCAAGCTGTTCGTCGAGGATGGCACGGTCGTGAAGAAGGGGCAGCTCCTCGCCGTGCTGGAGGACCAGGATTTTCGCGCGCAGGTGCTGCAGGCGCAGGCCGATGCCCGCTCGGCCGAGGCGCGCGAGAAGCGGGCCGAGGTGGAGCTGCGCGATGCGCAGCGCGCGTTCGACCGCGAGAAGGTGGTGCAAGAGAAGGGGGTCTCGACCCCCGCGGCGCTCGATCAGGTCACCGCGCGCGTGGAGGGCTCGAAGGCGGCGCTGGCGGCAGCGCACGGCGAATCCGCCGCCGCCCGCGCGCGCGTCGAAGTCGCGAAGGTCAACCTGGAGAACTGCTACGTCCGCGCGCCGTTCGACGGGCGCATCACGCAGAAGCTCACCGACATCGGCGAGATCGTCTTCGGCGCCCTGAGCGCCGGGACCGGCGGACGCGGCGGCATCGCCTCCCTGGCCGACTTCTCCACCTTGCAGGTGGAAGCGGACGTCTCGGAGAGCCAGGTCGCCAAGCTGAAGATCGGCACGCCCGCGGAGATTGTCCTCGACGCCTTCCCGGATCGCCGCTACCGGGGCAAGGTGGCCGAGGTCCGGCCGCGCGTGGACCGGGCGAAGGCGACGGTCACGGTCAAGGTGGGCTTCGTCGACGATCCCGCCGACGTGCTGCCGGACATGGGCGCCAAGGTGACGTTCCTCGCCAAGGAGCTGGACGAGACGGCGGCGAAGGCGCAGCCCATCCCGGCCGTGCAGTCGGACGCGGTGGTCGAGCGCGGCGAGACCAAGGTGGTCTGGGTGGTGGATCCGCAGGACCAGCTCCGCTCCGTCCCCGTCGTCACCGGAGCCCCGATGGGCGGACTGGTCGCGCTGCGCGACGGCCCGCCGCCGGGCACCAAGGTGGTGCGCCGGCCGGACGGGGACCTGCGGGCAGGCATGAAAGTGAAGGAGAAGCAGTGACCGAGGCGAACATGGCGGAGGGAGCCGAGAGGGCTCCGCGCGGCGCGCGGCCCATCGTGGAGATCCGCGGGCTGCGCAAGGTGTATGCGCGGGACAAGCAGGAGGTGACCGTGCTCGACGGCATCGACCTGGACATCGCCGAAGGCTCGTTCGAGGCGCTGATGGGTCCTTCGGGATCCGGCAAGACCACGCTCCTCAACCTCATCGCCGGGATCGATCAGCCCACCGCGGGCACCGTGCGCGTGGCCGGTTCCGACATCGGCCGCATGGGCGAGACGGAGCGCGCCGCGTGGCGGGCGCGCAACATCGGGTTCATCTTCCAGTTCTACAACCTGATGCCGGTGCTCACCGCCGCCGAGAACGTCGAGCTGCCGCTCCTGCTCGCGCCGCTCTCGAGGGCGGAGCGCAGGCGCCGCGTGGAGGTGGCGCTGAAGCTGGTGTCGCTCACCGACCGCGCCGATCATACCCCGCGCCAGCTCTCCGGCGGCCAGCAGCAGCGGGTGGCGATCGCGCGGGCGATCGTCGCCGATCCGCAGATCATCGTGGCCGACGAGCCCACCGGCGATCTCGACCGCAAGAGCGCGGAGGACGTCCTGGGGCTCCTCACCACGCTCAACGAGACGCTCGGCAAGACCATCGTCATGGTGACCCACGATCCGCACTCCGCCGAGCGCGCGAAGATCCAGCGCCGCCTCGACAAGGGCCTGCTCACGTGACGCTCACCGGCCTCGCGCTGCGCAACGCCTTCCTGCGCAACAAGACGCGCGCCTTCCTCACCGTCCTGGGCACCATGGTCGCCGCGCTGGCCTTCGTCTTCCTGCGCACCGTCCTCTCCGCCTGGTACGCAAGCAGCGAGGCGTCGGCCGCGGACCGGGTGGTCACGCGCAACGCAGTCTCCATCACCCAGCCCCTGCCCCTCTCCTATCGCGACCGCATTCTGCAAGTCCCCGGCGTGACGAAGGTGACGTTCTCCAACTGGTTTGGCGGAGTCTACAAGGACCCGAAGAATTTCTTCGCCAAGTTCGCCATCGACGCGCCCAGCGCGCTCGACGTGTTCAACATCCGCTTCCTGCGAGGGACCAAGCAGGACTTCCTCTCCGACCGCAACTCCTGCATCGTGGGGAAGAAGCTCGCCGACCGGTACGGGTTCAAGGTCGGCGAGACGCTGCCCCTCCAGGGCGACATCTATCCGGGCGAGTGGCGGTTCCGCATCGCGGGGATCATCGACTCGCCGGACGACGAGTCGCTCGCCAACACCCTGTACTTCCACTGGCAGCGGCTCAACGAAGGGATGCCGGCCGGACGCAAGGACCTGGTGGGCGTGTACACCATCACGGTGGCCGACGCCGCGCGCTCGCCCGAGGTGGTGCGCAGAGTCGACGCCTTGTTCGCGAACAGCGACAACGAGACCCATACCGAGACGGAGAAGTCGTTCCGCCTGCAGTTCGTGCAGGGGTCTTCGGCGATCATCGGCGCGCTCGAAATCGTCAGCGGCGTGATCCTGCTCATCATGGCGCTCATCCTCGGGAACACGCTGGCGATGGGCCTGCGCGAGCGCACGCCGGAGCTGGGCGCCATGCGCGCCATGGGCTTCTTGCCGCGTCACGTGGGCGCGATCTCGGTCGCCGAGGGGGCGCTGCTCGGCCTCACCGGCGGCGCGCTCGGCGTCCTCGTCGCGCGACCGGTGCTGATCGGGTTCGGAAAAGCGCTCTCCAGCCTCGGCTTCCTCACCGGCATCTCCTTCAAGCCCGCGACGGCCGCGCTGACCCTCGGCTGCGCCGCCGTGATCGGAGCGCTGGCGAGCGCGATTCCCGCCTGGCAGGCCGGGCGCATGCAAGTGGTGAACGCGCTGCGGAGGCAGGAGTGATCCCGCTCTCATACAACGTTCGCTCCATCCTGCGCCGCCGCTTCTCCGCCATCGCCACCGCCGCGGGCCTCGGGCTGGTGGTATTCGTCTTCGCCGCCGTCCTGATGCTCGCGCGCGGCGTGGAGGAGACGCTCAAGGCCACCGGCTCGCCGCGCAACGCGATCCTCTTGCGCAAGGGGTCCACGACGGAGCTGACGAGCTTCGTGCCGCGCGAGGCGGCGAAGGTATTCGCCGCGGACGGCTCGGTGGCGGTGGAGGGAGGGAAGCCCATCGCCTCTCCCGAGCTGTTCGTCATCTTCCAGCTGCAGCGCGCCGACGGGAACGGCACCGCGAACGTCGGCTTTCGCGGAGTGACGCAGGAGGGCGTGCGCCTGTTGCGCAGCGAGACGGTCCGGGTGATCGACGGCCGGCTGCCGCAGCCCGCGACCAGCGAGGTGATGATCGGCAGGGCGGTGCGCGGCAGGTACAAGGGCGCGGCCATCGGCCAGTCGATCCACATCGCGCGGCGCGACTGGCAGGTGGTCGGCGCGTTCGATGCGGGCGGCAGCGGATTCGAGAGCGAGGTGTGGGGAGACGCGGACCAGATCGCCGACGTCGCCCACCGGACCGGCTACTCGCAGCTGACGGTGCGGCTCAAGTCCCCATCCGAGCTGGGCTCGCTCCGCGCCACGGTCGACGCCGACCCCCGGTACAACCTGGAAGCCAAGCGCGAGGACCGCTACTACGAGGAAGCGTCCGGCGCGCTGGCCACTTTCGTCCGGGCGCTCGGGACGGTGATCGCCGTCTTCTTCGCCTTCGGCGCCACGCTCGGCGCGATGAT
>JBJMQJ010000049.1:0-10489 GCA_045802765.1 Myxococcales bacterium | reverse complement strand
CGAGCTGCATTTCTTCTCGGCTGACGGAGGCGCGACCGGATACTTGTCCTTCTCCGGCAGCGTGATGCCCGCAATCGGCGGTTCCGCCTTCCTGGGCCAGGCCGAGGGCTATCTCGTCCTCTTCTCGGGGTTCGACTCGAGGAC
This sequence comes from Myxococcales bacterium, assembly GCA_045802765.1. Taxonomy (GTDB): domain Bacteria; phylum Myxococcota; class Myxococcia; order Myxococcales; family 40CM-4-68-19; genus VBKO01. The sequence goes on along the minus strand of JBJMQJ010000049.1, from coordinate 10,345 downwards.
GCAGCAGGTAACGCAGCTCCTGGTGGGACTCGCACCGGACGGGACCACGCGCGGGCAGACGGTGATTGAAGACGGCGTCCTCCGCATCGAGCAGCATCTGGTAGTCGACGATCCTCGCGGTGGAGCGCTCCTCGTCGACGTGACCAGCGCTCCGGGATCACCGCCTGGCCTGGAGAGTCCCTGGACCATCGCGATGCGACGGGTCTCCCCCGTCGGGCTCCAGATCGACGGACCACGGGCGCTGGACACGGGTTCCCGCCGCATCCCCACGATCGCAGCGCGGATCGACCCCGAAGGATCGCTGCTGGTGCTCACTGCGGGTGTGCACTTCCCGCCGCTGCGGAACAACCAGCTGGCCGGCCGATGGTTCGATACTTCCGGCCGGCCGCTCACACCATGGTTCGTGACCCTCGACCAGGTGCTCGGCGAAAGCGGCGAGACCTTCGGCCTGCAGCGCGGCGGCATCGGCGTCCGTCTGGGCGAGCGCCAGGCGATCGTTCCCGCGCGCGCGGCGACCACGGAGCCGACGCCGCCCTGGATCCCCGGCTACCTGCCATCGCTGGTGCAGCTCGCCGATCGGACCGTGATCTTGTCCTCCACGAACGAGCCGTGCGCGAACCGGATCGAGATTCGCGCGCCAGCGGGCAATGTTTGCGGAACCGTCGAGATTCCGGCGGGCGCGCGGAACGGCTTCTGCCAATCCGGCTTGTCGATGACCGTCGGCCGCGACGGCACGGTGCTGCAGCGGACGAGCAACGGGAATCCTTGCTCGGTGCGCTGGTGGCGGCGCCTCTTGCAATAGCGCCGATCTAGATTCGCCACGCCAGACGGGCGCCGAGCATCGCGTCGCCGCCGGTCAGCCCGCCGAACTCCAGCCCGAAGGAGAAGGCGCGCTGCTCGAGGCCGAAGCCGAACGCGGCATGGCCGCGGACCGCGTCGGCGCCGTTGAAGAAGAACCAGGGGCCGACCAGCGCCTCGAAGTAGGTGCGCCCGCCGGGCGTCACGCGCAGGCCAAAGTCGAGCGGGACGCCTGCGGTCGACGAAGACGTCGTCACCAGCCCGCCGAATCGGCCTTCGACGGCGATGTGGCGCGCGAGCCTTCCCTCGACGGCGAGGGTCAGCTCGAAGACGCCTTGCTCGTTGAAGATGTAGTCGCCGCCGACGCCGAGGCGGACTTGCGCGCGCGCGGCGAGCGGCGCGAGCGAGAGGACAGCCAGCGCGGCCAGCGAGAACCCGAGGCGCATGCCCTCCCTTAGTATGTCGCGAGCACCGTTCGCCAGGGCGCGCGGGTAGGGAACACGGACCTGACTTCCCTACAACGGCCGTCGGTACAATCCCGAGCCATGTCGAGAACGCGCGGCACGCTCCTGTGGATCGACGTCCCGGGGCTGGGCACCCGGGTGTCCGCCCAGCCGTACGCGGAAGGCGCGCGCATGATGCGCGTGTTCCGCGGAATCCTGCTCCCGCCCTGCGACGCCTTCGGGGGGCGCCTCGCCTCTGCCGTGGGCGACTCCTTCCAGATCGTCTTCCGGCGCCCGACCGACGCCGTGCTGGCCGCCGCGGCGGTGCAGGATCGCGCCGCCCAGCACGCGCGCGGCACCGGCGAGCGCCCCGACATGCGCGCCTGCGTGGTGAGCGGCGAGATGCGGATCGATCGCAACGGCGTCATCGGCGATCTGGTCGATCTGGCCGCGCGCCGGCGCGGAGCCGCCGGCCGCGGCGACATCGTGCTCTCCGGCGACGTCTTCGCCGCCATGGACAAGTCACAGCTCACCGCCGAGGAGCTGGGCGACGCCGACGGAGTACCCGCGGAGGTGCGGCTCTACCGGCTTTCGCGCACGCGCGGTTCCGACCTGCCGTTCGGCGGGATCGGCCTGGCCAGGGCGGGGCGGCTTCCCGCCATCGGCCCCGACGGCCTGCTGGCAGCGATCGAGTCGCCCGTGACGCGCGCCATCGCGCCGCTGCGCGCCGCGGTCCGCGGCGTCGCTCCTCGCGCCGTCGACGTGCTCCGCTCCGGCCTGCCCTGGGCGCGCCGGCAGGTGGACCGGCTTCCGCCCGCCGTGCGCGCGTTTCCGGCCACCCTCGCGGCCCGCGTCGCGCGCACGCCACGCACGGCGAAGATCGCCGTCGCTGCAGGAGCGGCGATCCTCGTGGCGGTAATGGCGCTTCTCGCAACGCGGCGCCACGACCCGATCGAGCTCGCCCTGGCGCAGCACGACTTTCGCGCCGCCCGTCGCGAGCTGAAGCAGATCAAGGACGGCCAGGAGCGCGTCTTCGCCGACGCCCGGATCCAGGAGGCGCGGGGCTCGTTCGGGCCGGCGGCGGAAGGCTACGCCAAAGCGGCGAAGGGCGGCGAGCGCCGCGGCCTCCAGCAGCTCGTGCGCATGACGCAGAGCAAGCCGTGCGAGGCGCGCGCCAGCGCCGCCCGCGCCCTTGGCGAGCTGGGCGACGATCGCGCCATCCCCGCCCTGCGCAAGCTCGCGCGCGGGAAGTTCGCCGACGAGCGCGACGGCTCTGGCGCCTTCCGCTGCAGCAGCAAGCGCGCGGCGCGCGACGCTCTCGAGCAGCTGCACATCCAGACCGGCTGACGCGACTCTCGCTGAACGCCAACATCCAGTCTCGATCGGCGGGACGTCCGCTCGTCGACGGATCGCGGCCGGGAACAATGCGTGAGGGACCGCGCGTTCCCTTCCCGACAGCCCGAATTGGGTTTGCAACTGCTGGTCAGCACGGGGGAATTCAAATCCGACAATGTGCCCCCTTGTGTGTACATGTCGTACCGCAGCAAGATGTCCACGGGGTCCGTCTAGCCAACGCCTTTCAATAGATTTGCAATCTGCTCGCCGCGCGTAGGAGCTCGGTATGCTGAAGCTGTCTTCCGCCGTAGGAACGATCCTCTCATTCGCGCTGATGCTCGCCGGTTGCGGTTCCGATCAATGGGACCGGGACGGCCGCGACACCGCCCTTTCGGTGCTCACCCCACGGGCCCCGGCGCCCGCCGAAGTTGTCCGGTCCACCAAGGTCGCTTTCTCCGGGCGGAGCAGCGCCGCGTCCGGCAGCCGGGTGACCGTGACCGCGATCGACGGCCAGAACCGGACGCACACCTGCGCGACCACCATCCGCAACGATCAGACCTGGTCGTGCACGCAGCAACTCGCCGACGGCGGGTACACCTGGACCGCGCAGATCGGCACGCCCAGCTTCACCTCGGCTGCGATCGACTTCGTGGTGCGGACCCGCGGCCTGGCGGCTCCGACCATCGACCAGACTCCGTCGCCGACCCGTATCTCCTCGCCGATCCTGACCGGCACTTCCTCGGTCGTCTCCGAGGACGAGGACGACGACGCCGACGACATCGTGTCGCTATCGGTGCTCGAAAACGGGAAGGTGATCTGCACGATTCGCAGCGTCACCTACGATCAGTGGGCGTGCGCGCTCTCTACCAAGCTCGGCGAAGGGCCGCACCTGCTCACCGCGCTGATCAAAAAGGATGGATCCACGTCGGCGATCTCGAATCCGGACCTGTTCATCGTGAAGACCAAGATCGGGACGCCGACCATGGATCAGGTGCCGACGCCTTCCAACGTGACGCAGCCCGTGCTCTCCGGCCGCGGGGAGCCGGGTGCGGGGCTCTCGGTGACCGAGGCAGGGACGCTGCTGTGCGCGGCCACCGTCTCCGCCGGTGGAAGCTGGACGTGCACTCCGCCAACGCTGAAGGACGGAACCCACACCGTCTCGGCGACCCAACAGGATGCCGCGGGGAACGTCAGCGGCGCCGCGACGGTGACTTTCGTCATCGACACCCGCCCGGTGGGCGCTCCGACTCTCGACGCCCTGAAGTCGCCGACCGCCGAGCCGCGCGTGACCTTCAGCGGCACCGGCGAGCCGGGCGACCAGGTTTCCGTGGTGGACACCTTCCTCCATACGCACTGCTCGGGGCGCGTGGACACCACCGCCCGGTGGAGCTGCAGCCCGGCGGATCCGCTCGACGACGGAGACTACGTGCTGACCGCTTTCCAGGCGAACTCCGTGGGGAACAAGAGCGGACCCTCGGCTCCGCAATTGCTCAGCGTTCGCACGCTCAACGCGCCGCTGTTCAACGCGCCACGGTCACCGACACGCGAACCGACGCCGCTCCTCACCGGCACGCTCGACGGGGCGGCCGCGCGATCCGCGTTGTCCGTCGCCGTGCTGGACGGCGAGAGGCAGGTCTGCTCCGGAGCGGTAGACGCGACCGGTGGGTGGAGCTGCCATCCGCAGGACGCGGCCTCGCTTCCTGACGGGACCTACCTGCTGGTGGCCAGGCTCACCGACGGGAAAGGGCACTTCTCAGGCGTCAGCATGGCGCGCGTGTTGATCGTCGACCGGACGCCGCCGAAGGCGCCCCTCCTCGACCAGCCCGCCTCGCCGACGCGCAAGCACCTGCCGGTGCTGAGCGGCACTGCCGAGGGGGCCAGCGCGGTCACGGTCATCGACGCGGACAGCGGAGCGACGGTGTGCGAGACGAGCGCGAACGGGGAGGGCGCGTTCAACTGCAAGCCCGACCGCGGATTGACTGCCGGCAGTTATCAGTTCAGCGCCACGGCGACCGACGCCGCCGGGAACGTTTCGCTTCCCGCCGCGCCGGTCGGGGTGACCATATCCGACGTGGTTCCTCCGCCGCCCACCATCGATTCCCCGGCGGACGGCTCGGAGGTGGAGGATTCATTGCCGTTGGTCGTGGGCCGCACGGCCGCCGGCACGACGGTCCAGGTCACGCTCGACGGCGCAATCTACGAGGCGCAGGTCGCTCCGGACGGCAAGTGGACTTTGCTCCCCTCGGCGGCGCTGCCCTTCGGCCCCCACCAGGTTTCGGCGGCGGCCATCGACGCGGATCAGAATGTCAGCGACCCCGCGCAGAGCGCTTTCAGCACCGTCGCGTCGGGCGTCGCCCGCGGCGGCTGCTCGACCGGGGGCACGTCCTGGCCGCTCTTCGCGCTCGCCCTGTTCCTCGCCTTGATTCCGAAGCGCCGCGCGCGTGCGCTGGCGCTCCTTTCGGCAGTGGCGCTGCCGCTCGCCGCCCGCGCGCAAGCGACGAGCATGGACGTGTCCCTGTTCCGCCCGGCCTCCGGCGGCGACGGCTTCGCCTCCGTCGAGGGCGCGCGGCCGCCGCTTCCGGGAGAGCAGCGATTCGAAGTGCGCACGTGGACCGACTACGCCGTGCACCCGCTGACCTTCAAGTCGCAGTCCGGCGCGGACGACGTCCTCGTCCGCAGCCGGACCGGCGGCTGGCTCGCGCTCCAGGCCCATCTGCTGGGGCCGCTCTCGGTCTCCGCGCAGCTGCCGGTCACGTACTCGCAGCAGGGGGACCTCTCCAACCTGCCGCCTTCCTCGCGCGGACCCTCTTCGCTGCTCGGCGGCTTCGGCGACCTGCGCCTCACGCCGCGGCTCGCCCTGCTCCGGCAGGAGTGGGCGGGAATCGATCTGGCGACGCAGCTCTCGCTCGAGTTCCCCACCGCGCGGGCCCGGACGCTCACCGACGACGGCCGCGTGCGCGCCGAGGGCCTGCTTGCCATCGGCCGCCGGTTGATCGAGAGCGGGCGCGGAGACGTCGACCTGCTCGGCAACGCCTTCCTGCGGCTGCGCCCTCCACATGAGCTGCTCGACGTGAAGAGCGGCAACGAGGCCGGTCTGCGCGCCGGGGTCGGATACGTGCCTCCGCGCTCGCGGGCGTGGATCCCGAGGCGCGTCTACGCCGAGATGGAAGCGCGCACGTTCCTGCGGGCCGGATTCGCGGCTGGCACCTCGCCCGCCGAGTGGCGCGTCGGGACGACGATCTGCCCCGTCCGCGGGTTGGCGGTCGACCTGGCCGGCGGCGGCGCGCTGACCGATGGCGTGGGAGCCCCGCGCGCGCGCTTCCTCTTCGGCGTCGGGTGGTCGCCCTCGGCGTGCAACGAGAACGCTTCTTCGTACCGGCCGTTCATCCGTCCCTCGCCTCTGCCGGTGCAGGTCTTCTCGGAGGCGCTGAGCTGCCCGCCAGTCCCGACCGAGCCAAAAGTGGTGCAGGCCGCGTACGTCCCGGTGCCGCCCCCCGACCGCGATGGCGACGGCATCCCGGATGCCGACGATTCGTGCCCGGACCAGGCCGGGCCGGTGGCGAACTACGGCTGCCCGATCGGCGCGCGCCAGATGGTCACGGTGTCCGCCAGCAAGGTGGAGATCCTCGAGCAGGTGCGGTTCGACACCAACAAGGCGACCATTAAGCCGCAATCGCACAAGCTCCTCGATCAGGTGGCGTCGGTGCTGCTCAGCCATCCCGACCTGCTCCTCGTGCAGGTCGAGGGACACACCGACGACCGCGGCAGTGCGCTGCGCAACATCGTGCTGGCGCAGTCGCGCGCCGAGGCGGTCGCCGCGTATCTGGAGTCGAAGGGCGTGCCGGCCGAGCGGCTGCGGGCGGTGGGCTTCGGGCAGGGACGACCGATCGCCACCAATGCCAGCACCGTGGGGCGCGCGACCAACCGGCGCGTCGCGTTCACCGTGCTGCAGACGCGCTCCCGGGTCATCGAGGCAGGGCGGCCGCCCGATTCCTGAGCGCGCGGACCGCGGCGTTCTCTGGTAAGAGGGTCGCCTCCTGCCCGGAGAGACCAGCATGCCGCAGCTTCGCGCATCGGCCGTACTGCTGTGCCTGGCCGCGCCGCTCGGGCTCGCGGCCGAGGAGTCCTCTGGCACCCTGAAGAAGATCAAGGACAGCGGAGTCGTCGCCCTCGGGCACCGCGAGTCCTCGATCCCGTTCTCCTACTATGACGACAAGCAGCAGGTGGTGGGCTATTCGCAAGACATCGCCCTGCGCATCGTCGAGGCGGTGAAGAAGGAGTTGAAGCTTCCGGGACTGCAGATCAAGCTGGTGCCCGTCACGTCGCAGAACCGCATTCCGCTGGTGCAGAACGGAACGGTCGACATCGAGTGCGGCTCGACCACCAACAACCTCGAGCGGCAGAAGCAGGTGGCGTTCTCCAACACCATCTTCATCGTCCGCACCCGCCTGCTCACCCGCACGGACAGCGGGGTCAAGGACTTCCCCGACCTGGCCGGCAAGAACGCGGTGGTGACCGCCGGAACGACCTCGGAGCGCCTCCTGCGCAAGCTGAACGAGGAGAAGAAGCTGGGTCTCAAGATCACCAGCGCCAAGGACCACGGCGAGTCGTTCCTCATCCTCGAGAGCGGCCGCGCCGCGGCGTTCATGCTCGACGACGTGCTGCTCTCCGGCGAAGTGGCCAAGGCGCGCAAGCCGGCCGATTGGATCGTCACCGGGACGCCGCAGTCGCGCGAGGCGTACGGCTGCTCGATGCGCAAGGACGACAAGCCGTTCAAGACGCTCGTCGACCGGACCATCGCCGGGCTCGAGACCTCGGGCGAGATCCTGCCCCTCTACGAGAAGTGGTTTCAGAAACCGATCCCGCCCAAGGGGCTCAACCTGGGCTTTCCGCTCAGCGACGAGATGAAGGCGCTCTTCAAGGACCCGAACGACAAGGCGCTGGACTGACCGAACGCGCGGATGGACTTTCGCATCTTCGTAAGCCCTGTGCCGACCGGCGAGACCACCTACCTCGGGTGGCTGCTCATCGGGTTGCGCAACACCATCGCGCTCTCCCTCGCTGCCTGGGTAGTCGCGCTGGCGCTCGGCACCGTCTTGGGAATCCTGCGCACCGTCCCCAATCGGGGGCTGCGCGCCGTCGCCGGCGCCTACGTGGAGATCTTCCGCAACGTGCCGCTGCTCGCGCAGCTCTTCATCTGGTACTTCGTCATCCCGGAGATCGCCCCCGGCGGGAATCGGTTCAAGCAGATCGATCCGTTCGCGCAGCAGTTCCTCGCCTCGACGGCATGCCTGGGCCTGTTCACCGCGGCGCGCGTCTGCGAGCAGGTGCGCGCCGGCATCGAGTCGCTCGCCGCCGGGCAGAGGAATGCGGGCCTCGCGCTGGGATTCACCCTTCCGCAAACTTACCGGTACGTGCTCCTGCCCATGGCGGCGCGCCTCATCGTGCCGCCGCTCACTTCGGAGACGCTCAACGTCTTCAAGAACTCGGCGGTGTGCTCGACGATCGGGCTGCTCGAATTGACCGCGCAGGGCCGGCAGCTGGTCGACTACACGGCGCACGCGTACGAGTCGTTCCTCGCGGTGACTGTCCTGTACCTTCTCGTCAACGCCGCGATCCAGCTGCTCATGCGCGCCGTCGAATCGCGCGCTCGGGTGCCGGGATACCTGGGGAGCCGCAAATAGCCATGTACGACTTCGACTGGAGCTCCATCCCGGGCGCGCTGCCGTTCCTCTGGGAGGGAATGAAGGTATCGCTGGGGATCACGGGCGTGGCGGTCACGGCGGGGATCGCGTGGGGGACGGTGCTGGCGGTGATGCGGCTGTCGCCCGCGCGCGCGGTGTCGCTCTTCGCGACTGGCTACGTCAGCCTCTTCCGCTCGGTCCCGCTGGTGATGGTGCTTCTCTGGTTCTTCCTCATCGTCCCGTCGCTTTTGCGGGACGTGCTCCGGTTGAGCCACGCCACGGACTTGCGGCTGGCCTCGGCGATGGTGGCCTTCGCGCTCTTCGAGGCGGCCTACTACTCGGAGATCATGCGGGCGGGCATCCAGAGCGTTTCGAAGGGGCAGCGCGCCGCCGCGCTCGCGCTGGGGATGACTCCGTTGCAGGCGATGTGGCACGTCGTCCTGCCCCAGGCGTTCCGCAACATGCTGCCGCTCCTGCTCACGCAGGCGATCATCCTCTTCCAGGACACCTCCTTGGTCTACGTCTCCGCGCTGGCCGACTTCTTCGGCGCCGCGTACAAGGTGGGCGACCGCGATGGCCGCCTGGTCGAGATGCTGCTCTTCGCGGGCGCCGTGTACTTCGTCCTCTGCTCCGCCGCTTCCTGGGCCGTGCGGCTGCTGCGCCGGAGGGTGCTCGCGTGATCTCCGTGCGCGACCTCTACAAGTCCTACGGGGACGTCGAGGTGCTCGCCGGGTGCTCGGTGGAGGTCCGCAAGGGCGAGGTGATCGTCGTGTGCGGCCCGTCGGGATCCGGGAAGAGCACGCTCATCAAGTGCATCAATGGCTTGGAGCCGTTCGAACGGGGCGTGATCGTGGTGGACGGGATGGCGGTCGGAAAGCGCGGGACGAATCTCTCCAAGCTGCGCGCGCGCGTGGGGATGGTCTTCCAGCAGTTCGAGCTGTTCCCCCACATGAAGGTGATCGACAACCTCACCATCGCCCAGGTGAAGGTGCTCGGGCGCGGCCGCGAGGAGGCGCGCCGCAAGGCGCTGGCGCTGCTCGATCGCGTCGGCCTCCGCGAGCATGCCGAAAAACATCCGGGGCAGCTTTCCGGTGGGCAGCAACAGCGCGTGGCGATCGCGCGATCGCTCGCGCTCGATCCCGTTTGCATGCTCTTCGACGAGCCCACCTCCGCGCTCGACCCCGAGATGATCAACGAAGTTCTGGACGTGATGGTCGGTCTGGCCCGCGACGGCATGACCATGGTGGTGGTCACCCACGAGATGGGCTTCGCGCGCAAGGTGGCCAGCCGGGTCGTCTTCATGGACCAGGGCCGCATCGTGGAGGAAGCGCCCACCGCCGAGTTCTTCGCGCAGCCGAAGACGGACCGCGCGCGGCAGTTCCTCTCGAAGGTGCTACATCACTGAGGTTGTCCCTGGATCGAGCGCCGCACTATCGTGCGCTGTGACCGCAGTGCTGACGACCGGAACGCACGCAGGCGACGCTGCGTGCTGGAGAGCGGTAGGCGCCGCCGCTCTTGACGCAGTGCGGCCCGTCTTGAAACGAGTTGTCTCGAGCATTCGCGCGGCTTACGCGTACGCAACGATTCCAAGCCCTCAACGGGCGCGGCGCTCCCACATCGGACAACTTACGTATGTCGTGGTTTTCGATTGACAGGTCTGGCGCATCGTTTGTCGCACGGATCGCCTCCCTCGCCAGAAACACCGCCTAGCCATCCAGAATCGCGTCCAGAGCGCAGATTCGGCCCATGTCCTCGTCGCGCGTCGCCCTGGTGCTCCCCGCGCGCGCCAGCGCTCCGCAGGGCGGCTAAAAACCCCGTGCTACCACTGCGCCATGATGAACTCCCGACGTGTCGTCGAAGCGCTGAGCTCCCCGGACCTCCTGACCGCTACGCAAAAGCTCGTGCACACGTCACGAGGCGTGGAGGTGGAGTTGCTTCTCCATCTCGGTGAGATCGACGCCCGAAAGCTCTTCCTCGACCAGGCGTTCTCCTCGATGTTCGCGTTCTGCGTCGACGAATACGGGTTTTCCGAGGATGCTGCCTACAGCCGGATCACCCTCGCCCGCGCCGCACGGCGCCTTCCGG
>JBJMQJ010000048.1:0-4045 GCA_045802765.1 Myxococcales bacterium | reverse complement strand
TCAGGTCGCGCAGCGGCTTGCCCTTGTACCTCTTCGCGTTCTCGCGGATGCGGTCGTAGATGACGATGGTGTCGTTCACCGAGTAACCGACGACGGTGAGGATCACCGTGACCGCGGTCAGGTTGAATTCGTGCCGGGTCACCACGAAGTAGCCGAGCGTCACGATGGCGTCGTGGAGGAGCGCGATGACCACGCCGGGCGAGAAGCGGAAGTCGAAGCGAAGCCCGACGTAGATGAGGATCATGCCGATGGCATAGATCACGGAGAGGATCCCGTCGTTGCGCAGCTGCTTGCCGACCTGCGGGCCGACGTACTCGGTGCGTACCACCTCGACCGAGTCCTTGCCGAACTTGTCCCGCAAGAGCTGGCCGATCTTGTCGCCGGGGCCCTGTGCGATGACCGTGTACTCCTGGTCCTGCGCCTCGCGGGAGGTCAGCGAGCGCACTTCCTTCGTCTGCACGCCGGCCTTCTGCACCGCCGCCTGCAGCGCGCCCGGGTCGACGGCCCTCTTGAAGGTGAAATCGAGCTTGTCCCCCACCTCCGGGTCGAAGTGGAACGCGGTGAGCTGCGCGCCGGGCAGCGCCTGCGCCACCTCCTGCTTCACCTTGGCGGCGGCCTCCGGCGTGAGCAGCGCGATGCGCTCGACGCGGATGAGGAACTGGTTCTCCGCCTTGTTCCCGTACTCCTGCACGGTGGGCTCGCCGAATCCGGCCTGCCCCACCACGTCGCGCACGTCGCCCGGCGAGACGGGCTTCGCGAACTTCACCTGCAGCTCGGTGCCGCCGGCGAAGTCGACGCCGTAATTCAGCTTGGGCCAGACGGCGGCGCCGAGCAGGATCAGCGCGTTGACGATCAGCGAGATCGTCACCGCCACGCGGCGGTACTTGACGAAATCGTGGGTCGTGCCGGCCTTGATCAGCTCGAAGTACTTCATCTGCATGGGCGATTCCTCAAACGCTGAAGGCCTTGTGCAGCTTGCCGTGCCCGACGAACCACTCGACGATCGCGCGGGTCACGACGATGGAGGTGAACATCGAGGCCAAGAGGCCGATGATGAGCGTGGTGGCGAATCCGCGCACCGGCCCGCTGCCGTAGGCGCGGATGACGAATCCGGCGACCAGCGCGGTCACGTGGCCATCGAAGATGGTCCAGAACACCTTCTCGTAGCCCGTCTGCACCGCGGCGGCGACGGTGCGGCCCTGCTTCATCTCCTCGCGGATGCGCTCGTTGATGAGCACGTTGGCGTCCACCGCCATGCCCAGCGTGAGCACGAAGCCCGCGATGCCCGGCAGGGTGAGCGTCGAGTCGAGCAGCGCCATCACCGCCAGGACGACGATGCCGTTCAGGACCAGCGCGACGTCCGCCACCACTCCGCTGAAGCGGTAGTAGACCGCCATGAAGAGCAGCACGGCGAAGAGGCCGAGGAGCGCCGCCAGGGAGCCGCGCCTGATCAGCTCCGGCCCGAGCGATGCGCCGACCGAGCGCTCCTCGAGGATGCGCACCGGCGCCGGCAGCGCGCCCGACTTGAGCACCAGCGCGAGGTCCTTCGCCTCTTGCAGGATCTCGTTGATGGGCTTCAGGCCCCCGAGATGGATGGAGCAGACGCCGCCCGGGATGGGCCCCTGGATGATGGGCGCGGAGTCGACCGAGTCGTCGAGCACGATGGCCATGCGCTTCTTCACGTTGGCCGTGGTGAGCTTGTCGAACAGATCGGCGCCGGTCCGGTTGAAGCTCACCTGCACGTAGGGCCGGTTCCCCTCGCCAGGCGAATTGTCGAAGGCGACCCGCGCGTCGGTGATGTACTCGCCGGTCATCCCGGCCTTCCTGTCCAACAGGTACGTCCGGTAATAGGTCTCGCGCGCGATGCGCTCCTCGACCTTCTGGATGCCGAACTCCTTGCCCGCGGGCGCCTTGCCCTGGACGAACTTGCGCAGCTCGAGGCCGTCCTTGGCGCGCAGGTACGGGGACGTGACCAGCGCCCCGCCCGCGCCTTCGTAGCGGTCCCAGTCGAGCGTGATGCCGGGCGGCAGGTCCTTGATCTGCGTGATGCTGCGATCCTCGTCGTCGACGATCTTGAACTCCAATTGCGCCGTCTTGCCGAGGAGCTCCTTCGCCTTCTCCGGATTCGAATATCCCGGCAGCTGGACGAGGATGGCGGAGTCGCCCCGCTTGGCGATGGTCGGCTCGGAGACGCCCCACTTGTCGACGCGATTGCGGATGGCTTTCACCGCCTGATCGACGGCGCTCTCCTTGAGCTGCTTCACCGCGTCGTCCTTCATCGCCAGCTCGACCGAGGTCGGACCGGTGCGGCGGATGTACATGTCCGGGTAGTCGTCGGAGATCTGCCGCCTCGCTTGCGCGAGCGCGTCGCCCTGCCCGATCACGCTCACGATGCCGCTGTCGGGATCACCCTTCACCTCCACGCCCTTGATGCTCTTGCGGTCGAGGTCGGCGGAGAGCTCCTCCGCCCTGCGCACCGCTTTCTCCCGCACGGCGCGGTCCACCTCGACGCCCATCACCAGGTGGATTCCGCCCTGCAGGTCGAGCCCGAGGTTCAGGTGCCGGGAGGGCGCCCACCTGGGCCGCGCCTTCTCGAACACGCCCGATTCGTTGCGCTGATCGGTGGGCAGACGGAAGTACGTCCACGACGGGACCAGCGCGTAGATTGCAACGACGGTGACGGCCACGATCAGGCCGGCCTTCCAGTACCAGGAGCGATCCATCCGTTTCTCCTATGCTACAGCCTGCGGCCTCCGCCCGGCGCCGGCGAAGCCGGCCTTTCTCCTATGACTTCTTCGCCGCGTCCTCGGCGGCGGGGGCGGGCGCGTCCTTCACCACGAAGGGCCGGTTCACCTGGTCCTTCAGGACGCGCACCCGCACGTTGTTCGCGATCTCCAGCGTGAGCACGTCGCCCTGCACGCCGGAGATGCGCCCGATGAGGCCGCCGTTCGTGACCACCTCGTCGCCTTTCTTGAGGCCCTCGAGGTATGTCTTGTGCGTCTTCTGCTGCCTCTGCTGAGGCCGGATGATCATGAAGTAGAAGATTCCGAAGAAGATCGCGACGAGGAAGAGCATGTTCCCCGGGCCGGCGAGCGGGGACTGGGCAGGCGCCTCGGCCTGGGCCAAAAGCAGCGAGAGCACGGCGGACTCCTTTGCGAAAGCGGGCCGTTCTAACAGACCGGGGCGCCTGCTTCAACCCGCGAGGCGGCCGGATTCGTCCAGCTTGCGCAACGAATCCAGCACGACTTGCTGCGTGTTCCGCGGCGGGAACGCCTTCGGGACCTTGCCGGCCGGGCCGCGCAGGAAGGTGAAGGTGCCGCCCGGCTGCTCGCGGAGCAGGCCGAGCACGGCGGCCGCGGCGTCGTCCGCCTCGACCTGGGCGGTGGAGGTCGCGAACACCAGCTCGCCCCCGACGAACCCGAACAGCCGCTCCACTCCACGGCGCTCGATGAACAACAGGCCTGTCTTGCGGCCGTGCGACATCATTCCGAACAGCTCGGTGGCGTGGACCGCGACGAGCTCGCCCCAGAGCACGGCGACGAATTCCGGCGTGAGAAAGCCGCGGACCCGTTCGTTCTGCGGCCTTTTCGGTTCGCTCACGCGCCTTCCACCCCTCAGGTCAGCACTGTCTCCCGGCTCGCCCGGGGCCGCAACTCAATCGGGTCCCTCCCTGAAGGATTCCAGGAGTCCGTCCGTGTAGTTGCGTGCCCCACCCGCCTCGATGGCGGCGCGCAGCCCGGACATGAGGTCCATGTAGAAAGTGAGGTTGTGCAGGCTGTTCAATCGGAAGGCGAGCAGCTCCTGGGCGGCGAAGAGGTGGCGCAGGTAGGCGCGTGTGAACGTCCGGCAGGTGTAGCAGCGGCACCCCGGGTCGGCCGGGCGGGGGTCCTTCGCGTAGCGCGCCGCCTTGATCTGGAGCCGGCCCCGCCGCGTGAAGAGGAGGCCGTTGCGCGCCACGCGCGTCGGCAACACGCAGTCGAACAGGTCCACGCCGGAGAGAACGCAGCGCAGGAGATCTTCCGGCGTGCCGACGCCCATCAGGTAG
>JBJMQJ010000544.1:0-11120 GCA_045802765.1 Myxococcales bacterium | reverse complement strand
GCGGCCCGTCGAATCGGTCGCGACCACCCGCAATTGGTAGCTGCCGGGAACGTCGGGGGTGAAGGTGGGCGTGGCGGAGGAGGGGTCCGAGACGATCGCGCCGCTCTCGGGCGGCCGCGAGACCACCTGCCAGCCGAGGGTAAGCGTCTGCTGCGCCGATGCCGGAAGGCACTGGTTGTCGGCATCGGTCGCAGTGACCGACAGATGCACCAGCGTCCGCGGCGTGACGGTGAAGGTGGCCGGCGAGGCGGTCACGGCGGGCGGGGAGAACCCACACGCGCTGACGTGGACGGTCACCGTCACCGGGGCGCTCGTCACCACGCCGTTGGAAACGACGAGCTGGATCGTGTAATCGCCAGGCATGTCCGCGACGAAGCTCGGGAGCATCTTGTCGGAATCGGAGAGCGTCGCTGCGCTGCCGGCGGGCAGCGACGTGAAGCTCCACTCGAAGAAGAGAGGACGTCCCTGCGGGTCCGTCGAGCCGCTCCCGTCCAGCCGGATCACGTTCCCGGTGGCGAACGTGCCGGGCTGCGCGGCGGCGGCCGTGGGGGACTTCACTCCCTGCGAGCAGGCCAGCGGCGCGACGAGCGCGAGCGTGACGGCGAATCGGAGTGTGCGTGCCATGATGCTTCTCCCTGAGCGCAGCCCCATGGGCCGCCCGAGCGCGAAGTTCAGAACGAGGTGTCGAAGCCGAGCGCGACGCCATGCGCCGCGCGAGTCACGTACGTGAAGGCGAGGAAGTCGGCCTGGTAGCTGACCTCCAGGGCGTAGCGGCTGCCGAAGGGCAGGGCGGCGCCCGCGCGCAGCGCGAGCTCCCGCAGCGGCCGGCCCAGCGCGGACTGCGCCTGCGACACGGAGAGCGGGAAGGTGTAGGCGAGCTCTGCGCGCGCCTCGAGGAACCGGAAGGCGCGGAAGCTGCCTCGCAGCATCAGGTCGGCGCCGAGGTAGTCGACGGGGGACACGTCGCTGCGCAGCGCCAGGTAATGAAGCCCCAGCATGGGCTGCAGCGAGAACCGTCCGTCGGACTCGAGCGCGCTGCCCAGCTCGTAGCCCCCCGCGCCGATCACGTCGTAGCGCTGCTCGTCGAACGAGGAGCGTCCCTGGGGGTCGGCGGCCGAGGGCAGCACGTAGGGTTGGCTGGCGCTGCGCCATTCGGCGCGCGCGAGCGCGACGAACCCGCGCGGCAGGTCGCGGGAAGCTTCCAGCGCGGCATACCCGCGCGAGACGCCTTGCGTATAGCTCTCGGTGCTCCGCTCAGCGCCCAGGAGCGCGCGCACGTTCCACGCCCGCTGACCTGGCGTGGCTTCGATGAGGGTGCCGACCGGCCGCTGCAAGCCGAACTGCTGCGATCCGGGTTCGCCGAAGCGCGCCTGCACGGCGCCGCCCTGCGCCACGGGCTTCACCGCCTCGGCGATCGCCTGGCGGAAGGGCGTCTCGGGTTCTTCGACGGCGATGGAGTGGGGTAGCTCGGGCGTGCCGCTTCGCGCGGGGCCGTTTCCCAGCGAGTCGGAAGCCTCGAGGTAGTAGGCGAAGCCGTCCGCGACCGCGACGCCCGGGATCACCGCCACGTATTCGTCGTTCGCCGCGGGCGCGAGCGGGATGCACTCGTACTCGATGTGGAACAAGTTGCGCCAGCACGCCTGCGCCTCGCCGACGGCGGAACGCTCGTCCACGATGCGCGCCACCAAGCGGAGCGCGCTTCCCGCCGGCGCCCTGCGCAGCGCCTGGTGAGTGAGGACGGGAGGCTGCGTGTCTTCGTCGGGCAGGGTCGGCAGCGGCAGGGCCACGCTGCGCTCGGGCGCTGCCTGGGCGATCGGTGGAAGCGGCGGCAGGGGCGGCGCCTCGAACCCGGGCAGGGGCGGCGTCTCGGACCCGGGCAGGGGCTGCGCCGCCGCTCCCGGCAGCGGCTGCACCGCGCCGGCCGGCGGTTCCTTGCCGGCGGCCTTCTGCGCGAGCTGCCCGCCGGGGGGCGCGATGGCGGCCGGCTGCAGGACCAACTGGCAGAACGCGACGTACTGCTCCGCCTGTGCCTTGACCTTGGGATTCGGATCGCGCTTCTCCCGGAGGAAGGACTGGTACGACTGGAGCGCTTCCTTGAGGTTGCCGCCCCGGCGGTGCGCCTGCGCCAGGTTGAAGAGCAGCTCCGGCCGGTGGCTGTACTCGTACGCGGCACGATAGCCTGCCGTGGCGCAGCCGTAGTCGCCGGCCGCGTAGCACGCCTCCGCGCGCTTGTACTCGGCGCGCGCCAGCTCCACGGCGGCGGGCGCGTCGTGCGCCTCCGCCTCGCGGACGGGCTTGAGCGCGACCGCGACGCGCAGCTCGTAGCCGGGCTTGTCGGGCAGCCGCGTCGGCGCCGACCACGTCTTGTAGCCGTCCAGCACCAGGCGCAGCTCGTGCTGCCCCGCCGTGGTTTGCGCCTTCTTCGGCGTGGGGCCGATGAGCTTGCCGTCGAGATACAGCATCGCTCCCTCGGGCGCGGAGTTCACCCCGACGATGGGAGGCGCGTTGTCGCCACCCGCCGCAGAAAGCGTCAGGCGCAGCGAGATCTGCTGGCCTGAGGCGAGGCTGATCTGCTGCGCCAGGCTGCGGTAGCCGACGCTCGAGATCTCGACGTTGTGGTCGCCGGCGGGCAGCTCTCCGGAGTACGGCGCGGCGCCCGCGGCGACGCCGTCGATGGCGATCTCCGCGTCGGGCGGCTCGGTCTCGACGCGCAGCCGGCCAGGACCGGCGATGCGCTCGGGCGCGAAGGACAAGTGCGTGTCCCGGTTCGCCTGCAGGGTCACCGCGCGCTCGGCGGCCTGATAGCCGGCGCGGCGGACCTGCACGGTGTGCTCGCCAGGCTTCAACTCGCCGCTCCAGGGCGTCAGGCCGACTTCCTTGCCGTCGACGAGGACCGCGGCGCGGTCCGGGACGGAAGCGACCGTGAGGCGCGGCGCTCCCGAGGGCTGGCCCAGCTCCATCCTGAGCGACAGATCCTTGTCCTTGGGCATGGTGAGCTCGGTGCCGACCTCCCGCCGTCCGGCCAGGCGCAGCACCAATTCGTGCGTGCCGGCGGAGACGGGAGCGAGGAACGGCGTGCGCCCGCGCTCCTTGCCGTCGATCACCACCGAGGCTCCAGCCGGCTCGGACTCGACGGTGAGGGCCGGCTCCTTCGGCATCGCCGGCAGCACGAAGGCAAGCTGCACGTCGCGGCCCTGCCGCGCGGAGATCTGCCTCTCCTGGCGGAGGCGGCCCGCCAGCTCGACGGCGACGCCGTGGCCGCCCGGCGAAAGCTCGGTCGAGTACGGCGTGACGCCGACCACCGCTCCGTCGAGGTACACGCGCGCCCCTGCCGGATCGGACGTGACGCCCAGGGACGCAGGCCCGCCCGCGCGCGAAGGGAGAGGAACCACGACGTCGAGCTTGCGCCCCGGCTTCACGTCGATCTGCTGCTCGGTGCTGCGCCCGTCGGCCGCGATCACCTGGATGACGTGCGGACCCGGACCCAGCGCCACCGTCACCGGCGTCTTGCCGGCCTCGTTGTCGTCCACCTTCAGCGTCGCGCCCGGCTCTTCGGTGCGGAACGTCGCCTTCACCGGACGCGCCGGCGGGTCGAACGCGACGCACAGGAAGGGTTGCGTCGGAGAGCCGAATCGGGTCGGCTCGCCTTCGTCGTGGCGCGCCTCGATGAAGTACTCGAAGGAGCCCTCCTCGAGGATCGCGGGCGGGAGACGGACGAAGAACCCTCGGTTGCCCCGGTCCGCCATCGTGTACGCGCCGTATCGCTGCGAGCCCGCCGTGCGCGCGAACACCAGCGGCGCGAAGAGTCGGGCCGGGTCCTTCACTTGCGCCCGGATGAGGATCGGGGCGCCGCGCGGCGTCCGCTCGAGCGGCTTGTGCTCGATCTTCCCCACGCCCGCGGACGGAGCGGGCTGCACCCCGGGTTCCGGCGTGACCTGCGCGAGGAGCTCGGAAGGAACCGACGCTTCCACCGCCGCCGCAAAGGTTGCGGCGACAAGCATCGTTCGGAGCTGCATGGTGCAATCCCCCCTGCCGATCGACCGGGGCTCCCGCGAGCCGGGGCCGAGCGAAACGCGCTTGGATGTTCCCTCGCAGGGCAGGCTGCCCAGCGGTTCCCCAGCCCGAGCTTCTTACCGCCTGCCTACGAGTCCACACAAGTCCCCCGACCGACGCACCTCGCCGCGCGGCCGTCGGACCGGTGCCGACGCGTTGCGAAAAACCCTGGCGGAACGCAAGCTCCGGTCCCTGGTGAGGGATGGAATCCAGGTCCTCGGTAGTCTCGCGGAAATCCCGCGCGAAGACTGGGATGCGCTGCTCGACCCAGCCGCAACACCGTTCGTGCGGTGGGATTGGATCGAGGCGATGGAGCGCTCGCGCTGCGCCTCGGAGCGCGCCGGCTGGTCGCCGCGCCACCTCGCGCTCTTCCGCCGGGGCCGCCTGATCGCCGCCGCCCCCGCGTGGCTGAAGGAGGGCTCCGACGGGGATTTCGCGCGCGATTGGGACTGGGCCGGGGCCGCCGCGCGCGCCGGCTTGCCGTATTACCCGAAGCTCTGCGTGACGGTCCCGTTCACCCCGTGCACCGGCCGGCGCGTGCTCGTCGCTCCCGGAGAGAATCGGGCGGAAGCCGTGCGACGGATCGCCGACGGCGCCCGCGCGCTGTGCCGCCGGGAGGGAATTCCCAGCCTCCAGATCCTCTTTCCCACCGAGGACGAAGCGCGCGAGCTGGGCGAGGCCGGCCTGTCGCTGCGGATGGGCTTCCAGTTCCACTGGCGGAACGAGGGCTACCGCAGCCCGGAGGAGTTCCTGGCTCGCTTTCGCAGCAAGGATCGGAACGCGATCAAGCGCGAGCGCCGCGCTCCGCAGGAGCAGGGCATCGCCATCCGCACCGTGCGCGGCGACGAGCTTGCCCGGGCGCCTCGCGAATGGGCCAAGGCGGTCCACGACCTGCACAGCTCGACCGTCCGCAAGCTGATGTGGGGCCGGGGCTGGCTGAACCGCGCCTTCTACGACCTGGTGTTCGAGCGCATGCCCGGCGCGCTGGAGGTCGTCGAGGCGCGCCGCGACGGGAAGCTGATCGCGGGCGCCTTCAACGTCGCGGGCGGAAATCGCCTCTACGGCCGCTATTGGGGGAGCTTCGAGGAGCACCCGTTCCTGCACTTCAACGTCTGCCTGTACCACTCGATCGACGAGTGCATCCGCCGCGGAGTCGCGGCCTTCGAGGGCGGCGCGGGCGGCGACCACAAGCTGTCGAGGGGGTTCTTGCCCAGCGAGACTTGGAGCGCGCACGCCTTTCTCGACGCGCGGCTCGACGAGGCCATGCGCGGCGCGCTCGCCGCCGAGACCGAAGAACGCAAGATCGCGCTGCGGCGCTGGTCCGAGCAATCGCCTATCCTCAAGCCGGCATGAGCCCGAAGCGGCAGGAAGAGAGCGAGCCCGGCGTCGTCACCAAGACGAGGCCCAAGACGAAGCCGAAGCTCGCCCGGCCCAAGCTGTACAAGGTGCTGCTGCACAACGACGACTACACGCCGATGGAGTTCGTCGTGCTGGTGCTGATGCAGGTCTTCCACAAGTCGGAGAGCGACGCGGCGAGCATCATGCTGCATGCGCACACCCATGGATATGCCGTGGCCGGCGTCTACACCTTCGAGATCGCGGAGACCAAGGTCAGCGAGACCATGGCCCTCGCCAGCAAGGCTCAGTTTCCGCTGCTCTGCACGGTGGAGCCGGAGTGAGAGGGCGGCTCCGCGGCGTCTACTTCCTCCATTATGGGTACGTCGGAGCGACCCTCGGGTACCTGGCGCCGTATCTGCGCGGCCTCGGCTTCTCGGGGGAGGCGATCGGTTCCGTGTCGATGGCGGCGCAGCTCGTCGCGGCGCCCGCCGCGCTCCTCTGGGCCCACGCCGCCGACCGCCGCCGAGCGCGCGCAGCCACGCTGCGCATCTGCGCGCTGGGCTCGCTGCTGGCCATGTGCGCCTTGCCGTCGGCGCGCACTCCGCTCGGGGTCGGCGCCGTGCTGGTGGCGCAGTCGGCCTTCGGCGCGGCCGTGGTGCCACTTCTCGACTCGCTCACAATGGAGTGGGCGCGCGCCGAGCCAGGCCGGAGCTATGGGCGCACCCGGCTCTTCGGCTCGCTCGGGTTCGTGGTGGTCGCGCAGGGTCTCGGTTTGTGGCTCGCGGCGCGCGGCGACCGGCCGGCCGACCTGCTCGTGCCGCTCGCCGCGGTCGCTTGCATCGCAGGCTATGCGCTCCTGCTGCATGCGTCGCCGCTTGCCGCGGCCACGATCGCCCCGCCCGTGAAGCCGCTGCGGGGCGGCGATGCGGCTGCGCTGCTCCGCGATCCCGCCATCCTGCTGCTGTTCGCGCTCTGCCTCATCCATTGGGCATCGTGCGCGCCGTACCACCTCCTCTTCGGGGTGCTGGTGCGGGACCACGGCCTCCCCGCGAGCGTCACGGGCGCGGGGCTCGCCCTGGGAGTCCTGGCCGAGGTGGCGGCGCTGTGGGCGTTCCCGGCGTTGCTCGGCCGATTCGATGTGCCGGCCTTGCTGGGCGCCGCCTGCGCCGGAACCGCGCTCCGCTGGTGGCTCGTCTCGCGCGCGCACGGCGCCACGGCGCTCGTCCTCCTTCAGCTCTTTCATGCCTTAACCTTCGGACTGTGGTGGGCGTGCGCCGTCGAAGCGATGGGGCGGCTCGTGCCCGTCGGGCTGCGCGCCACCGGGCAGGCGCTGTTCTCCGCCCTGGTCTTTGGCGCCGGGAACGCCGCCGGGTACGGCCTGTCGGGCGCGGGATACCAGAAGCTCGGCGGCGCATCGCCTCTGTTCGCGATCGCGGCAGTCGTCGAGCTGTGCGCGCTGCCGCTCTGTGCGGTGGCCGGCCGACGCCTCGCCAGCGCGCAGGCTACGCGGCCCGGCGTAGCCGACGGTGGCGCTCCGCCAGGCAGTGCCTAGCTTTTTCGCCTTGGCGCCCCGGTGAGGCGCGGAGGAGACGGATGCCCAGCTCCTGGAGCAACAAGCGTGAACGGCAGTACGAGAAGATCAAGCGCAGCGCGAAGTCGCGCGGCCGCAGCAGCGGAACGGCGAAGCGGATCGCGGCGGCCACGGTGAACAAGACCCGGCGGCGCAAGGGTGAGACGAAAGGCGGCAGCAAGTCCCGGCGGCGCACGTCGCGTTCGGGAAGCCGCAGCACCGCGCGGGGCAAGCGCGCCGCGGCAGGGCGCAAGGGCGGTCGCGCCCGCAGCCGCCGCCGCTGAGCTGACCCCGGCCCTTCCCCCCGCTCGCCGCCGGCCGTCCGCCGCTGTAGCTGTAGAGGAGGAGCATGGCCGGCTACTCGGGGACGCCGCTGCCGCAGAAGCTCGGCATCCGGCCGGGCGGGCGCATCCGCTTCGTCGCCGCGCCGGACGAGTTTGCGCGCGCTCTCGGAGCGCTGCCGGCCGGCGTCCGGTTCGCTCCGCGAGGCGCCGCCGACGTGGTCGTCTTCTTCACCGATCGGAGCACGGAGCTCCGGCGGCGGTTCGCGCAGCTCGCGCGCGGGCTCGATACGGCCGGCGGCCTCTGGATCGCCTGGCCGAAGAAGGCGTCCGGCATGGCGACGGACCTGGACGAGAACGCAGTTCGGGAGATCGGCCTCGCCGCCGGTCTGGTGGACAACAAGGTCTGCGCCATCGACGAGACGTGGTCTGGGCTTCGCTTCGTGTTCCGCCTTTCCGATCGGAAGTGACTCGCGCGATCGGACGCCGGCCGATTGTCGCGACCCCCCTCGTAGGTGTAGCTGTCTGCGCTCCCCGGAGGCGCAAATGTCCGTCCGAACCGCCGCAATGGTGCTCGCCCTCGCCTTTCCCGCGCTCGCGGCTCGCGACCCGACCAAGCCGACCTGGTGGGACAAGTACCTGTACCTGTCCACGCACGCGCCCGACGCCTCTCCGGGCGGCACGGGGTCGCTCTCGGTGGGCCCCAACGTCGACGTCTCGAACGAGTGCGGTCCGCAGAGCGAGACCTTCATCGCGATCGATCCGACCAAGCCGAAGCGGCTCGCCGCGGGGTCCAACGAGATCTTCCGCAACCCGATGCGCGGCTATTTCTCCACCGACAGCGGGTCGAGTTGGGGCGGCGTCGATCTGCCGCTGCCCGCCTGCAAGAACCAGAACGGCACCTGCTTCGGATCCGACCCGACGCTGGCCTTCGATTCCCGAGGGACGCTCTACTACGGCTACATCGTCGTCTTTTTCGGCAACGGCAACGGCGTGACGGCGACGGAGATGGCGGTCGCCCGCTCCACTGACGGCGGCCGGACCTATCCGCAGGTTACCCTCTTTGCGCTGGCCGGAGGCAGCAGCCACTTCAACGACAAGCCGATGATCACGGCAGATCAGAACGTGGCGAGCCCGTTCCGCGACAACGTGTACATCGCCTGGGACGCGGCAATCGGCGGATCGGGCGCCGGCGGCGTCCAGGTGGCGACTTCGACCGACGGCGGGGCGACCTTCTCCCAGGCTCGCGTCGACGGTCCGAGCGGGCAGGGCCATTCCATCGGGGCGACCGTGACCACCGGACCGCAGGGCCAGGTGTACGTCGCCTGGAACGACATCGCGCAGAACGCGATCGTCTTCAACAGCTCGCTCGACGGCGGCGCGACCTGGGGCGCTCCGCGCGTCGTCTCCTTCAAGACGATCCAGTTCGACATCGCGATTCCGGCCGAGTCATTCCGGGGCGCATTGGTCTATCCGGCCTGCGACGCGGATCGATCCACCGGTCCGCGGTCCGGCCGCATCACCTGCTCTTGGATGGACCTGACGGCGGACGGGGCGCACACGGACATCTACGCTTCGGTCTCCGACGACGGCGGCGCGACCTGGTCGGCGCGGAACACGATCGGCGAGTCGCTCCCCGTCGATCGCTTCAACCACTGGCTGGCGACGGATCCGGTCACGGGCCAAGTGAACGTCTCCTACTACGACACGCGCAACGACAGGACCGGCGCCGGGTTCATGACCGACACCTATCTCTCGCAGTCGCCGGACGGCCAGACCTTCGGGCCGAGCGTGCGGGTGAGCGACGTGAGCTCCAACGAGCACGACTGCAACGGCGTCTTCCCGTGCAACAGCATCAATTACGGGAACCAGCAGGGCGATTACGAGGGCGTGGCCGCGTACGGGGGCGTAGTGCATCCCATCTGGACGGACACCCGGCGGAACCAGACCCCGGGCCCGACCTGCGCGGCGCGAGGCCTGATGGAAGAGGTCTTCACGGCCACCGTGAAGTAGAGGTCACGCCACGGCGCGCAGCAGCAGCGAGAACCAGCGCGGGTGCCGCTGCAGGACGCCCAGGGCGCGCCGGCGCAGCGCAGGCCGCCGCGCCAGCGCGAGCAGGCTCCGCGCCGGAACGGCGTAGCGGAGCCACCCTGCCCGCAGCGACGCGTCGTACCGGCGCAGCGCGCTGGACAGCGCAGGCTCGCGCAGCTCCCGCGGCAAGGCGCGCACCAGCAGCTCCGCCGAGGTGAAGGCGAGCGACAGTCCCTGGCCGGTGATCGCGTCGACGTAGCCGGCGGCGTCGCCGATCAGGGCCAACCCCGCCGCGGTGCGCGCCTTCGCGCGCCGCTCAAGCGGTCCCGCGCCGCGCGATTCGGATTCGACGCTCGCGCCCCGCACCCGCTCGCGCAGCACAGGGAAGCGGCCGAGCAGAGACTCGAACGAGGCTTTTCCGGCGACCGTATCCTCCTGCCAGAGAAAGGCTACGTTCACGCAATCGGGCCCGACGGGGGTGACGTACGCCTCGGCCCCCGCCGACCAGTGCACCTCGACCAGATCGCTCCAGGGCGGAATGCGGAAGTGCCGCCGGAGGCCGAATCGGCGCGGGCCGCTCGCCGGCACCTCGAGCCCGGCGGCGCGGCGGAGCGCGGAATTCAACCCGTCGGCGGCGACGATCAGGCGCGCCTCGATCGGTCCCGAGTCGGTGTCGAGGCGGCCAGCGGCCAGACCGCGCACTCCGACGTTGCGCATCTCGACGCCCGCTTCCAGTGCGCGCTGCTGCACGGCGCGCCACAGCACGACGCGCCGGACGCCCAGGCCGGTGCCGCGCCGGAATCGTCCCTCGACGGCGCCGCCGTCCTCCTGCACGTAGCGGATGCCGCGGAACGGCGCGCACTGATCGGGTGGCAGCTCGGGCAGGACGGAGAGTCGCTCCAAGGCCGCAAGGCCGCGCGGCATCAGTCCCTCGCCGCACGCCTTGTCCGGGGGTCCGGGGGCGCGCTCGAGCACCACCGTCGAGTAGCCTGCGCGGGCTGCATTGATCGCGGCGGCGAGCCCGGCGGGACCGCCGCCGCAGATCGCCACGTCCCAGATCATCGCGTCAGACGCAGCCGCGCCAGGCCGACCGCCGACAGCGCCGCCTCGCGCGCCATGCGCAGCAGCGTCACCTTGCGCGGAGGGCGCAGCTCGCCGCGCAGCAGCTGCCGGAGCGCCTCCGCGCGGCGCAGCTTGCCGCTCGAGGTCCGCGGGAGGGTCCCCGGCTGCAGCAGCTCGACCGTGTGAGGCCGGATGCCCGTCTTCTCCACGACCCGCGCGCGCACCGCGTCCCCGGTGAGGGCGCCACCTCGCTCCACTTCCACCAGGAGCGCCAGCTCCTCGCCGTCCGCTCCGTCCGGGACCAGCCCGACCGCCACCGCGCAGCCAGGGCGCGCTCCGGCCAGCCCGTCGAGGGCGTCCTCGAACTCCTGCGGAGCATGATTCGCGCCGCGCAGGACGAGCACCTCCTTCGCGCGCCCGGAGACGACCAGCTCGCCGCCCTCGACGAATCCCAGGTCGCCAGTGTCGAGCCATCCGCCGCGGAGCGCCTGCGCCGTCGCCTCCGCGTCCTGGAAGTAGCCGCCCATCACCGACGGGCCGCGGACGTGGATCGCGCCGATCGCACCGTCGGGCAGCTCGATGCCGTCGTCCGCGCGGATGCTCACCTCGACTCCGGCGACGGGCGCTCCCACCGAGGCGAGCTCGCGGCCGCCGCGCCGCATGGTCCGCGGACCGCGACCCGGCGGCGAGAAGGTCACCGCCAGCGAAGCTTCCGAGAGCCCGTAGACGGGCATCAGCGCACGCGGATCGAATCCGAACCGGGCGAACCGCTCGCAGAAGCGGCG
>JBJMQJ010000543.1:0-6419 GCA_045802765.1 Myxococcales bacterium | reverse complement strand
GCGGCCGCTGCTCTTGTGGGGACTGTCGCTCGCCGTGCGCGACGCGGAGGATCCGCGTCCCAGGCGCACCGCGCTCCTCGCCGCGATTGCGGTCGGCCTCTTCGACCTGCACCTCTCCGCGTTCCTGCTCTTCGCTCCCGCGGCGCTCCTCGCCTGGGCCGTGCTCGGCCGCAAGCCGCGCGCGCTGCTCTGGGCGGCGCCGCTCGCGGTCCTGGGCCTCGCGTTCCTGGCGACCAGCCCGATCGTGCATCCGGAGACGGTCGGATGGACGCAACCGACGCGGATCCTCTTCGAGCCGCTGGGTCAGGCGCTGCACAACCTGCCCTCCGCGCTGCTCGACATCTGGCCGGGACCGCAAGACGAGCTGGTCCTGCTCGCGCTCCTCGCCGCCGGCGCGCTCCTCGCATGGCCCCAGGCGCGCGACGCGGACGCAAACCCGCGGCTGCGTGGCCTCGCCGCCACCTGGTGCGTCCTCGCGGCGCTGCTCTATCTCGCCTTCCCCGTCGCGATCGGCTGGCTATGGCAGCTCAACGAGCGATACGCGATCGCGATCGCCCTCTTCGCGCCGCTGCTCTTCCGCCCTGCGCGCGGGTTGCGCGGAGCCCTCCCTTTGCTGCTGGTGGCCGCCGCCTCGCTCTTCGGCGCCGGCGTCGCGGCCCGGCAGATCCGCGGTTTCTCGCGCGAGGTGGACGGCTTCGATCGCGTGCTGGATTCCGCCGCGCCGGGTCGGCGGCTGCTCTCGCTCGTCTACGACCACGACTCGGCCTGGGCGAAGTTCAGCCCGTATCTCCATTTCGGCAGCTACTACCGGGCGCGCAAAGGGGGGATGGCGTCGTTCTCCTTTGCCGAGCTGCCGCAGTCTCCTCTGCGCTACCGCGCAGAGTCCGCGCCGCCTGCCAAGCCCGCGCACTGGGAGTGGGAGCCGTGGAGGTTCCGCAACGACGTCGATGGCCACTACTACGACTACTTGCTCCTTCGCGGCTTCACCGATCCGTTCGCGCGCGCCGCGCCAGGCCCCACATGGCACGCCGTCTCCCGCTCGGGCCCTTGGACCCTGTACGCGAAGCTGGAGTGAGACAGCGGCTGCGGGCGGCTAGGCGAGCGCGCGGCGGGCCGGGCGCGGGCCGAGGTGCGGGATGAAGTTGGGATTGCGCAGGGGAGTCCGGTGCTCCTCGCGCTGCGGCTTCTGATCGGGAGTGCGGCCCTCGCGCTCGGATGGCGGCGGCCTGGATTGCGGCGGCGTCGGCGTCCACGGAACGCCCGCGCGTCCGCCGGGCGCCGAGTAGCGGTTGCTGGGCACCGCCGGCGCATTGGTCGTCACCGGAGCGGAGCGGGGCACCTGCGCGAGGACGGCGGCCTGGAGCAGCGCGAGCGCGAAGGCGAGTGCGACGAGCCCCGATGTGAGCAGTCCACCCACGGTGCGACCCTTCATACCCACCATCCCGGGGCTTCTGCCACGCTTCCCCACATGCAACTTAAGACGTTCGCCGCCCGAGCGCGATACCCCCCCGCCCCGGAGTCCTTTCCTTGACGGCCGAGCGGCCGGCTCCTACGGTGGGCCGCACGTCTTCCGCGAGGCTCTCCTGCATGTCCAGCCGCGTCGACAGGCCCCAGGTCCCGCACCATGAGCCGGAGCGGCGGCCCCCCGTGGGAAGGCTCGACAAGGCGTTCCCGGTCTTCCTGGAAGGCGACCGCGGCGTGGCCGCCGGCATCGGCAGGAACATCAGCGATACCGGGATGTTCGTCGAGACGCGCGAACCGTTTCCGCTCGGCAGCCGCGTCCGGGTGACGTTCACCTCGCCCTCGGGCGGCGCGGAGATGGTCCTCGAGGGCGAGGTCCGCTACCAGTGCTTCATCAACTTCACCCGGGCCGACGCCGTCCGCGCCGGGATGCGTGGGATCGGCCTCAAGTTCGTGACTCCGAAAGGGACGCAGAGTCCCTCCCGGGGCACGATCCACTGAATAGTGGTGGGGACACCATGCTGCACCCGTGCCCAGGTTGGCATCGGGTTGCGTATGGTGTCCCCTTTCAGTTCACCGGATCTTGACGGGGAGGTACTGGACGGCCTGTCCGCTGCGGACGCGCAGCAGCATCGTGTCGCCCTTCTTGAGCTTGGAGACGGCCTTCCTGTACTCGGCGACCGAGCTCACCGGCTGCCGGTTGATCTCGAGGATCACGTCGCCCGGGTCGAGGCCTGCGTTCGCAGCCGGCGAGTCGGGCGTAACGGCGGTGACCACGACGCCCTTGGTGCCGGGATCGACCCGCGCGCGCTGCGCCAGCTCCGGGGTCAGGTCCTGGACGCGGAGGCCCAGGGCGTCGCCGCTCGACTTGTCGGCATCCATGCCCTGCCCGGCCGCGCGCGCGGTGGTCTCCGTCTCGTCGGGGCGCTCCGCGAGCTTCACTTCCACCTGCCGCGGCTTGCCGTCCCGGATCACCTCGAGCTTGACCGGCTGCTGAGGTGGAATCGCGCCGACGTCGCGCGTGAGCTGGTTCCCGTCGGCGATGGGCTTGCCGTTCAGCGAGACGACCACGTCGCCGGGCTTGACGCCGGCCTTGTCGGCCGGGCTTGCCTTCACCACGTCGGCGATGAGCGCGCCCTGGGTCGACTTGAGGCCCAGCGTGTCGACCATGTCCTGCGTGATCGGCTGCGGCTGGACGCCGAGGAACCCGCGGGACACCCGCCCGTTCTTCTCCAGCTGCGGAAGGATCTGCTTCACCACCGCGATGGGAATGGCGAACCCGATGGTGTTCGCCCCGCCGATGATGGCGGTGTTGACGCCGATCACCTCGCCGCGCAGGTTGAAGAGCGGCCCGCCGGAGTTCCCCGGGTTGATCGACGCGTCGGTCTGCAGGAAGTCGCTGTACACCGAGCTGGGGCCGAGCGCGCGCTCCTTGGCGCTGATGATGCCCGAGGTGACGGTGGCCTGCAGGCCGAACGGTTCGCCGATGGCGACCACGTAATCGCCCACCTGCAGCGCGTCGCTGTCGCCGAGCACGGCGCCCTTCAGCTCGTTGACGTGCTCGCCCTCCAGCTTGAGCAACGCGATGTCCGACTTGGGATCGTTCCCGATCACCTTGCCCACGTACTCGCGGGCGCCGACCGGCGAGGTCTCGTCGGTGATGACCTTGATGTCGTCCATGGGGCGGAACTTGTTCGAGCCCGGATCCTGGATCTCCACCACGTGGTTGTTGGTGAGGACCATCCCGTTCCCGATGAGGAACCCGGAACCGAGGCCGTGCCGCTCCTGGTCGTCGGGCGTCGGCTGGCCGCCGAAGAAGCGGAAGAAACGCTCCATCGGATCCTGCTGATCGCCGTCCTCGCTGTCGTCGCCACCCGGCCCCTGGTCGAAGGGGGTGCGTGGACGCGCTGGCGGAACGCCGCGCCGCGCCGTCGCCCGGCGGGGCTTGAAGCGCGAATTGATGTTCACCACCACCGGGCGCAGCTGCTTCACGAGCGGCGCCAGCGAGGGAAGCGGCGACAGCTGGCCCTGCGGCTGTGCGACCGGCGGGGCGGCGTTCGCGGGCGTTGGCGCAGCGGAGAAGAGGGCGGCCTGCGCGTCGGGCGCCAGGTCCTTCTGGTGGTCGCGGCTGGAGAACGCGACGGGCAGCGCCACCACCGTGGCGAGCGACCCCAGGGCAAATGCGCAGAGCAAGGTGATGCGGGAGCGTTGCATGAACGTGCCTCCAAGCGGGCGGGCGGCCGGTTCCTTGGAACAGCCAGCGGCGTCCGGCATTTCATTTCCTGCCCGCAGGCTACAGCCGCGACGTGCGCGGCGCAGCAGGATCTCGGACCGGGAAACCAGATCGCAACGCTGCCGTGCCACAATGACGCATCGGGTGGTGCTCATGGGCCGCATTCGGCTCTCCGGATTCACGCTGGAAGTGCGCGACGAGGGCAGTGGACCGCCGGCGCTCCTGCTGCACGGGTTCCCCACCACGAATCGGCTCTGGGACGGCGTGATCCCGCTTCTCCGCGAGGCCGGGCTGCGCTGCATCGCCCCGGACCTCGCCGGGTACGGTCTGTCGGACTCGCCGGGCGGAGAGCCAGGGATGGCGCGGCAGGCGGGATGGCTCGCCGAGCTGCTCGACGTGCTCGGCGTGGGCGCCGCGCTCGTCGTCGCGCACGACGTCGGATCCGCCGCCGCGCAGATCCTCTTCGCGACCGAGCCGTCGCGCGCACGCGGGCTGATCGTCTGCGACGGCGTGTTCGCCGACCAGTGGGCGATGGACCAGGTTGCGAGCATCCAGGCGTGGGAGCCTGGCAAGGCCGACCGGCTCGCCCCCGTTCTGGCCCGCCGGATGCGGAGCCCCGGCCTGTCCGGCGAAGCGATCCGCCGGATGCTCGAGCCCTATCAGGGCATGGACGGCGGACTGCGCTTGATCCGCGCCGCCCGCGCCCTCGATCCGCGCGAGACCGCCTCGCGGTTGCCGGCGCTGCGCGCCGCGGGCGTCCCGTCGCTCGTCTTGTGGGGTGAATCCGATCGCTACCTGCCGCTCGATTCCGTCGCCCGGCCGCTCGCGCAGCTCGTGCGCGCCGAGCTGCGCCTGCTGCCCGGTGGCCACTTCCTTCCCGCCGAATCCCCTCACGCTGTTGCCGAGGAGGTCGTCAGGTTCGCGCGGACCGTGTGAAGCATCGTGTGGGGGAAACGCGGCGCCAACCCGCGGCGCCAGGCGCAAGCCACCAGCCGAATCAGTGCTGCTGATCGGCCTCCGCCTCGCCTTGGGAGACGGGCGGGCGCTCCGCGAGATCGACGGCGTGCCCTGCGCCGTCGCGCACCTCCACCCGCGAAGCCTTGAGCGAATAGAAGAGCAGCCAGCGCTCCGCGTCGGTCAGGCTTCCCGGCGGCAGCGCCTCGTCGATCTCCTCGATCAGAAGGTACCCGCGGCGGATGCCGCGCGCGAAGAGAGCTTTGCGCGCCTTGTGCGAGCGCCCGATCTTCAGAGTCGACATGCGCCTCCCCGCCCCGGGACCCGACAGTTCTAACACCGCGAAAACACGGCGCTACGTCCCTGCGTGCCGCTCCGCCTGCTCGGCCGCTTCATGCTCCGCCTCGGCGGTCTGGACGCGCTTCTCAGGCACCATGGCGCCGGCCTCGTTGAGGATTCGGCGCAGCTCGTCCCCCTCGATCACCTCCACCGCGAGGAGGCGCGCGGCCACCTTGCCGAGCGCGTCCCGATGCGTGCGCACCAGGTCGCGCGCGCGGTTCATCGCCTCGTCGAGGAGCCGGCTCACCTCGGCGTCGATCTTGCGCTGCATCCGCTCGCTGTAGATGCGCTCGGCGATGCCGGCCATTCCGTTCGCCGCGCCGAGGAAGGGCGAGCGGCTCCGCTCCGCGAGCGAGACCGGCCCGATCGCGTCGGACATGCCGTACTCGGTGACCATCATCCGCGCGATCTCGGTGGCCTGCTTCAAGTCGTTCGAGGCGCCGGTGGAGATGCTCCCCACCATGATCTCCTCGGCCGCGCGGCCGCCCATCAGGCCCGCGAGCTTGTCGTACAGCTCCTCGCGCGACATGAGGTACCGGTCTTCGAGCGGGAGCTGCAGCGTGTAGCCCAGCGCCGCCAGGCCGCGGGGGATGATGGAGATCTTGTGCACCGGCTCCGAGTACCGGCACAGGCTGGAGACGAGCGCGTGCCCCGACTCGTGGTAGGCGACGATCTCCTTCTCCTTCTCGTTCATGCGGCGGTTCTTCTTCTCCAGGCCCGCCACGACCCGCTCGATGGCCTCCATGAAGTCGGCCATGACCACCTTGTCGCGGTCCTTGCGAGCCGCCAGCAGCGCCGCCTCGTTGACCACGTTGGCCAGATCGGCGCCGGCGAACCCGGGCGTCCGCGTCGCCACCTCGCGCAGGTCGACGTCGGCGCCCAGCTTCACCTCGCGCGCGTGGATGCGGAGGATCTGCTCGCGGCCGCGGCGGTCGGGACGATCGACCAGCACCTGCCGATCGAAGCGGCCGGGCCGCATCAGCGCCGGGTCGAGGATCTCGGGCCGGTTGGTGGCGGCGACGACGATGAGCGCGGTGCGCGCGTCGAAGCCGTCCATCTCGGCGAGCATCTGGTTGAGCGTCTGCTCGCGCTCGTCGTGGCCGCCGAAGACGCCCGCGTTCCGGCTCTTGCCGATCGCGTCCAGCTCGTCGATGAAGATGATGGAGGGCGCCTTGGCGGCCGCCTGCTGGAACAGGTCCCGCACGCGGGCAGCGCCCACGCCGACGAACATTTCCACGAACTCGGAGCCGGAGAGGCTGAAGAACGGCACGCCCGCCTCGCCCGCCACCGCGCGCGCGAGGAGCGTCTTGCCGGTGCCGGGAGGTCCGACCAGCAGCACTCCCTTGGGGATGCGGCCCCCCAGGCGGCGGAACTTCGCCGGGGTCTTGAGGAAGTCGACGATCTCCTTCAGCTCGTCGACCGCCTCGTCGAT
>JBJMQJ010000542.1:0-4825 GCA_045802765.1 Myxococcales bacterium | reverse complement strand
CTCGGTGTCCACTTCGAGCTGCCGGGGGAGGGCGTCTTCGACGGAACCGTGGCAGGGAACCGGATGGCCGGGTCGGTGTCCGGCTCCTCGGCGCAGGGTTCATTCGAGCTCACGCGCGAGATGGAGCAGGCGTTTTCGGACCCCATCACGTCCTCCGGTCCATGAGGACACTGCGGAGCCGGCGATGATCTCGGGTCTCATCACGACCAGGCACGTGATCACGCATGCAGGGACCATCGTGCGAGAGTTCGGGGCGGCGGTGTATCTGCGCTGCTGCCTCGTCCTCCTGCGCCGCCGGCGAGCGACGTTCCTCGAGTGTGTTTTTCAATCGGTGATGCGAGGAGAGTCGACCATGGGCGACCGCGCGGCCGACGCCAGTTCATCGGGACGTTGAGCGGCGCCCTCGCAGGCGCCGTTCTCATGCGTCCAGGCAGGCACCCGCGCTTCCAATGACCCCGGCTGCACTGCTCACCGCGACGATTCTGGTTAGGATGCCGGAATGCTCGAGCTGAGACCGACCTGCGAGAATTGCGACAAGGCGTTGCCACCCGAGTCACGCGAAGCGCGCATCTGCTCGTATGAATGCACCTTCTGTGCGGCGTGCGTGGACGGCGTTCTCGGCAACGTCTGCCCGAATTGTGCTGGCGGGTTCGAGCCGAGGCCCATCCGACCTGCGAAGAACTGGAAAGGCGAAAATTTCCTCGGCAAGCACCCGCCAAGCAACCAGGTGAATCACAGGTCCGTAGATCCTGCAGCTCACGCGCGGTTTGCGGCGGCAATCCGGACGATCCCGCCGGAGAAACGGTAGCGCGCTCACATGACGGTGCTTCCTTCCGCGCGCGTTGGGTTCATCGGGCTCGGGACCATGGGCGAGCCGATGGCGCTGAACCTCGTGAGGGCAGGCACGCCGCTCCTGGTCTGGAACCGCTCGGCGTCGAAATCGGCCATCCTGGCCGAGGCCGGGGCCGCCATCGCGGAGGACCCGGCGGAAGTGTTCGCGCGGTGCGAAGTCGTCATCCTCATGCTCGTCGACGGCGGCGCGATGGATACGGTGCTCGCGCGCGGCGAACGGGCTTTCGCAGGACGGGTCGACGGCCGCACGCTGATCAACATGGCCACGACCGCACCGAGCTACTCCAAGGCGCTCGAGAGCGACGTCCGTGCCGCAGGCGGCCGCTACGTCGAGGGGCCCGTCTCCGGCTCGCGCAAGCCGGCCGAGGCCGGCCAGCTCGTCGCGATGCTGGCAGGAGCGCCGGAGGACGTGGCGGCAGTGCAGCCGCTGCTCGCGCCGATGTGCCGGGAAACCGTGCCCTGCGGCCCCGTCCCCAACGCGCTGTTCATGAAGCTTGCGGTGAACGTGTTCTTGACTGCCACGGTGACCGGGCTCGCCGAGACCGTGCACTTCGCCGAACGCCACGGACTCGATCTCGCCCAGCTCGTCGCCGTTCTCGACGCCGGGCCGATGGCGAGCGACGTGTCGCGGGTCAAGGCGGCGAAGCTCGCCGGCCTGGATTTCGCGGCGCAAGCCTCGATCTCGAACGTGCTGGAGAACGTCCGGCTGATCGCCGAGGAGGCGCGAGCGTCCGGAATCGCCTCGCCGCTCCTCGATGTGTGCCACGCCCTGTATGGCGAGACCCAGGCCCTGGGTCTCGGGGCCGCCGATATGATTGCGGTGATCCGCGCGATCGAGCATAGAACGGACGCCGGCGTATGATCAGTTTCGTCCCTTGCCGAGGAGGCAGCGTGAGCGGGCCAGTGACGCTGACCGTGTTCTCCGACTACGTTTGACCCTGGTGCTACCTCAGTACCGTGCGTATTGAGAAGCTCAAGGCCGAGCACGGCGTGAAGGTGGAATGGGTGCATTTCCCACTCCATCCGGACACGCCGGCGGAGGGTCGGTCGCTCGCCGATCTCTTCGCGGGACGCAACCTGGACGTCAAGGCCATGCACGCGCAGATGAAGGCCCGGATGGACGCCGAGGGGCTTCCTTACGGCGAGCGCACCAGGATGTACAACAGCCGCCTGGCGCAGGAGCTGGGGAAGTGGGCCGACACGCAGCCCGGCGGCGCCGCCATCCACGACGCCTTGTTCCGCGCCTACTTCGTGGAGGCGCGCGACATTTCCCAGCCCGCCGTGCTTCTCGACATCGCGCGGCAGGTCGGCCTCTCCGTCGATGCCGCCCGCGAGGTGCTCGAGAAGCGGACGTTCAAGGACGCCGTCGACGCGGACTGGAAGCTCTCGCGCGAGTACGGGGTCACGGGCGTGCCGACGTTCGTCGCCGGCCGCCACGGCGTCGTCGGCGCGCAGCCCTACGAGGCGCTCGTGCAGCTTGTGCAGAAGGCTTCTTCCTAGCGAGACGCCGAGGCTAGGGCTCCCGCATGTCGCCGCGGGATCGGTGCACCGGACGTCAGACGCTCAGATATGATTCGCGTACGCGCGGATCGACGAGGAGCTCCGCTCCGGTGCCGCTCCCGACGGTCTTGCCGTCGGCGAGGATGAAGGCGCGGTCGGCCACCTCGAGCGCCTGCGCGACGTGCTGCTCGACGAGCACCACGGTGACGCCAGCCCTGCGGATGGTCGCGACGATCGCGAAGATCGCGTCGACGACGATCGGCGCGAGGCCGAGCGACGGCTCGTCGAGCAGGAGAAGGGAAGGCTCGCTCATCAGACCGCGACCGATGGCGCACATCTGCTGCTCGCCGCCGGAGAGCGTTCCGGCACTCTGGCGTTAACGTTCCTTCAGCCTGGGAAAGAGGGAGAAGACCCGCTCCAGGTTCTCCCGACGCCGACGCCGCGGCCCCGCCGTGTAGGCCCCCAACTCAAGGTTGTCGCGGATGCTCATGTGCGGGAAGAGTGCGCGCCCTTCGGGTACGTGCCCGATTCCCATCTCCACGATGCGCCTCGACGACGCGCCGCGGATGGACTCGCCTTTGAACTCGATCGCGCCGCCGGCCGCGTGGATCAGTCCGGAGATGGCGCGCAGGGTGGTGGTCTTTCCGGCGCCGTTCGTGCCGATCATGACCGCCAGATCGCCCGGGCATGCCTCGAGGCTCACGTCCCAGAGCGCCTGCGCGTCTCCGTAGCACGCGGCGAGATGGCTCACGCGCAAGAGCGGAGCAGGCATCGTCAGCTCCGCACGGCCGCATCGGCGAAGCGCGAGCCGAGATAGGCCTTCACCACCTCCGGCTGACGCATCACCTCGCGGGGAAGACCCTCTGCCAGCTTTTCGCCAAAATTCACCACGACGATCCAGTCCGAGATCTTCTGCACCGCCTGCATGACATGCTCGATTCCGGCCACCGCCGCGATGCCGAGCGCGCGCAGCGTCCCGATCAGCTCGATCGTCTTGTCCACCTCGGCCGGATTGAGCCCCGCCATCACCTCGTCCAGGAGGATCAAGCGCGGCCGCAGCGCGACCGCGCGCGCCACCTCGAGCCGCTTTCGCCGCGCGAGCGTCAGGTTTCGCGCCTCGATGTCGGCGAAGGGCGCGAGGCCGGTGAGCTCGAGGATCTCCAGGCCGCGCAGCCGCGCGGCGCGCCGGGTACGTTCCTTGGCGAGCGCCGCCACCGCGACGTTATCGAGGACCGTCAGCCCAGGGAACGGCCGGACGATCTGGAACGTGCGGCCGATGCCGAGGCGGGCCGTCTGGTCCGGCCTGAGGCCGCGGATCGAAGCTCCTTCGAAGCGCACGTCTCCGCTGCCGGGCGGAAGCGCTCCGGTGATCACGTTGAAGAGTGTCGTTTTGCCCGCGCCGTTCGGTCCGATGATGCTGACGATCTTCCCCTGCGGCACCTCGAACGAGAGGTGGGACAAGGCACGGAGCCCGCCGAACCACTTCGAGACGTCGCGCACCTCGAGGATCGGGGCCGTCATGCGATGTCCTTGCGGACGGCGCCGGCCGCCGCGGCTGCGCGGCGGCGGAGCAACGGGACGAAACCCTCCGGCATGTAGCGCAGCACGACGACGATGAAGAGACCGAACAGCAGCAGATGCAACTCGGCGAATCGCGCCCAGAGCGCCTCGGCGACGGCGGTGAGCAACACGCCGCCCAGGAGCGGACCCCAGACCGTTCCCGCGCCTCCGAAGATGGCCATGAGGATGACCTGGATCTCGTACGAGGCGGGAAACGCAGACGAGGGATCGACGTAGCTGAGGCGGAACGCGTACAAGCCTCCCGCGACGGCGGGCAGCGTCGACGCGATGACGAACGCCGCAAGCTTCGAGCGCGTGGTGTGCACTCCCATCGCTTCGGCCGCAATCTCGTCCTCGCCGATGGACCGCAGCCGCAGGCCGAACGCGGAGCGGTCGATTGCCCACGTGACCGCGACTGCCGCCACGACCATCAGGGCGGCGGCCAGGTAGAGCGCCCGCAGGTTGGTGGCGGGCGGCAGGTAGATTCCTTCGCCTCCGTTGGTCAGGCCGGACCACGACGACGCAAGCATGTACAGCACCTGCACGAACCCGAGCATGCCGAGCGCAAAGTACGGTCCACGCAGCCGCAGCATGGCCCAGCCGAGCGGCGCCGCGATCAGCGCGGCCGCGGCGCTTCCGGCGAGCACGGCGAAGGGCCACGGCCACGACAGCTTGGAGACGAGGATCGCCACTGCGTACGCGCCGATCCCGAAGAACGAGATTTGACCGAAGGAGATGTACCCGGTGTACCCAGAAATCAGGTTCCATCCGTACGCCATTCCCACGAACAACAAGGTCGTGAAGAGCAGCCCGATGACATATTCCGACCCGAAGAACGGGACTACGATCGCGAATGCGATCGCGGTGGCCGCCAGTACTCGCATTCGCGGCGTCGCCAGCATCAAGATGTCTT
>JBJMQJ010000047.1:0-8866 GCA_045802765.1 Myxococcales bacterium | reverse complement strand
TCGTGGACCGTCCGTGCCACCGATTCCATTTCCTCGCCGATCCGCTCATGCCCGCCCTCTTCCAGGGCGAGCGAGAAGAGCGCGCGGGCATAGCGGCGTGAAATGCTGGCTGCGATCACCTTCAAACCCTCGATTTCCCTCGCAGGGGGGCGCGAAAGACGCGGTTGCGTAGCACGGAGCCCCTGGTCGGTCAATGACGGGCTGAGGAAGCTTTGCACTCGCTTCGAAGCAGCGCCAGATTGGCACCATGAAGGTCATCATCCAGGGAAAGCAGCTGCGCCTGTCGCAGGGTCTCAAGAGCTACGCGCGGGAGCACGTCGTCGAGCCGCTCAACCGGTTCTACGACAACGAGGCGGCCGAGCTCCGGGTCGAGCTGGGCGACATCAACGGCAGCAAAGGCGGGGTGGACAAGGAGTGCCACCTCACCCTGCACATGCCGGGGGCGCGCACCATCCAGATCGAGGAGACGACGCCAGACTCGTACGCCTCGATGGACGCGGCCTCCGACCGGCTGGTGCGCGCGGCCAAGAAGGAGCTGCAGCGGATGCGCCGGCCCAGCCGGCGACACAAGGAGCACCCGCTCGCCACCGTGGTGGCGGAGGGAGGCGTGCCCGGCGGGCTGGTCGAGGACCTGCCGAACGCGCGCCCGACGGGAGTGCAGCCGCGCCGGAAGCGCGGCTAGGTCTCGCCACAGAACGGCGCGACAAGGGGTGCGGCGGCCGGCGCGCCGCCCTTGACCGACCGCTTCGGCTGGTTACGTTGGCCCTCGTCGCAGGGAAGCCGGGGGAGGGCCCGGCCGCTGCGGCGCTGGCGCCGGAACCTTCCGGCGCGCAAAAGGGCTTTCGTTTTTCAAAATCAAGGAGGCATTGCCATGGCCATTACCCGGTATGACCCGTTCCGTGATCTGTTCCGGTTGCAGGACCAGCTGTTCAAGACCTTCGGCGAGGCGTACGCGCCGCGCGAGGAGAGCGGTCTCACCGCCTCGTGGACGCCGGCGGTCGACGTGTTCGAGGACGCCGACGCGATCACCCTGAAGGTGGAGCTGCCCGAGGTGGACGCGAAGGACGTCGACATCCAGATCGAAGCGAATCAGCTGACGATCCGCGGCGAGCGCAAGCTGGAGAAGGCCGAGGAGCGCGAGGGCTACCACCGCATCGAGCGGACCTACGGCGCCTTCAGCCGGAGCTTCACGCTGCCCAGCACCGTGGACGCAGAGCACATCTCGGCCGAGAGCAGGGAAGGCGTCCTGCGCATCGTGCTGCCCAAGCGGGCGGAGACCAAGCCGCGCCAGATCAAGGTGCAGGTCGAGGCCGCGCGGCCCAGCCAGGTCGCCGCGCCCGCCAAGCAGTAAGCCGGCGCGAGGACCGCGTGAATGCAGAGGCGGAGCTCCCTTGTCGGGGGCTCCGCCTTTTCTTTTACCGGCGGTCCGGCCGGCTAGTGCGCCGAGTCGGGCGTCGGCGTGGGCCGGCGCGCTCCGGCGGCGGCGGGCGGCGCGCCGCTCGTGTCCATCTTGCACTGGCCGTCGAAGAAGACGCCGCGCTCGATGACGATCGAGGCGGTGGTGAGCGTGCCGCGCACCTTGGCGGGCGCCTTGATCTCGATGCTCTTGCTCGCCTTGGCGTCGCCGCTGTAGTCGCCGACGATGATGAGCTGGCCCACCTGGATCTGGCCCCTCACCTCGGCGCCTTCGCCGATCATGAGCGTGTCGGTGGAGACGATCTCGCCGGTGAACTTGCCGTCGATGCGGACGGTGCCCTCGAACAAGAGCTTGCCCTCGAAGGCGCTGCCTTTGCCGAGCAGGGCGTTGAGCTCGCCCACGCGTCCAGTCGCGGCCGTTCCGATCGCGGTCGGGCCCTTCTCCACCTCATCCCTGCGCATTGCCATGTGTGTCACCTCGTTCTGGGGGCTGTTCTAGCACCTCCCTCGGAACGCACGGCAGGAAAGGTTTCTTCACGGACGAAAGCCGAACACCGCCGCGACGGAAAAGGCGAGGACCAGCAGCGCCTCGCCCGCGATGAAGCCCGAAGCGAGTGGGATTCTGTAGGTGCGTTCGCTCTCCGGTGCGCTCCGCGACCACAGCCAGCTCGCGACGCCGCCCAGCACGATCGGCATGATCGAGTATCCGGGAATGAGCATGCCCAGGCCCACGCCGGTCGGGGAGGGCACGTACTTGTGCCAGCGCGGCTCGAGAACGGTGAGGAGCACGCCGAGCGCGAGCGCCACCAGCATCGCGGCGAAGCAGCCGCGCGGGAGCTGGTCGAAGCCGCGGTTGAGCAGCTCGGCGAACCCGGCCCACTTCACGCTGATGGGCGAGGCAAGGCCGCCGCTCCCTCCCAGGCCGTAGCGGTCGCGCAGCGCTGGATAGGCGATGGCCACCGCCGCCGAGCCGACCGGGACCGCCATGAGCTGCACGATGGTGAGGTGCCGGTAGTTCGCGCCGACGATCTTGCCCGCCTTGTAGTCCTGCATGAGGTGCTCGCCGTGCGCGGCCACCGTGCCCGACATGCCCGAGCCGATCATGTTGACCCGCATGCTGCCGGGCGCGAGCGCGGCGAAGACGGCCTGCATGAGGTTCGCGAGCGCGCTGATCGGCGCCCAGTTGGTCTCGCCCAGCACGCGCGTGCCCACCAGCATCAGCGCCACCGAGAGGACGAGCGAGACGACGGTGAGCCAGACCGGGAAATCGAGCGAGTAGTGCTGCACGGCGCAGAGCGCGACGGTGAGAAAGGCCACGCCGGCGGCCACGTACTTGAGCGGGAACTCCTCGCCCGCGGCGGCCAGCTCGCCGGCCTTGAGGGAGGTGAAGCTGCGGACGATCAGCTTCCACTTCAGCACGAGCGCCGTCAGGCCGCCCGCGACCATGAGGCCGGTGGCGGGCCACATCACCCAGCGGAGCACCAGCGCGTAGGTCTGGTCGGGAACGACTTGCCACGCGGTGAGCGCGGGTGGCGCGATCACCCAGGAGATGACCATGCCGAGGCCCATCGAGAGGCTGACGCGGGCCCCGATCAGCAGGCCGGACCCGAGCGAGAGGAGGCTCACCTCCGTACCCATCCGTAGGCCCGGCCCGTGGGCGCCGAACGGGATCTCGGCCGGGATGAAGGGAAGGAGCTGCCGCGCTTTTCCAAACAGGGCGCCGTTGAGATGGAAGTCGCGGAAGAAAGCGACCACCGCGGAGAGCCCCAACCCCCACCCGAGAGCGCGCACCCGCGCCCGCGCCTGCGTACGGTCGAGATCGAGCACCAGCATGGTCTCGCCGGCAGCCGTGCCGTCTGGGAACGGGAGGTCCTCGTCGTCGACGAAGTGGCGGCGCAGGGGCACGGCGAGCAGTACGCCGAGGAGGCCCGCCAGCGAAAGCCAGCCGAAGATCTGCAGGGAGGAGAGGTGGACGGAGAAGCCCAGCTCCGGGCGCGCGTTCAGCATGTCCATGGCGGCAAGCACCACGCACATGAAGCCAGCCTCGCCCGCGGCCGTGCCCGCCGTCTGCACCAGGTTGTTCTCCCAGCGCGTGCCGCGGATTCCGGTGAAGAAGCCGATCGCGGCGAGCGCCAGATATCCGAAGAACGCGCTCACCACCGAGATGTTGGGGCCGTACCCGATCTTGAGGACGACGTAGGGATACGAGCCGCCGACGATCACCGCGACGAACATCGCCGTCGCCACCGCGCGAAAGGTCAGCTCGCGCCTGGGAGCCGCTCGCGCGCCGGGCGCCGGGTGGACGGGGGGCTGGCGCGGAGCGGGATGGCTGACCGCGATCTCCGGCGCGGGCAGGTCGTCGGCGCCGGCCTTGGGGACCTCGTCACGGTTGCGCATCGGCGCGGCTCCTCGTCCGGTCGTGCCTGGCTGCGCAGGAGAGCACGGTTCGGGTCCCCGCGAAACTGCGCAGCCCGGCGCGTGGTCGGAGGACGGCGCGGCGCGAGGAATGGCGGCGCGTCAATGCTCGCCGAGGATCGATTGCAGGATGCGGTCGAGCTCCGCGTGGCTGTGGTAGCGGATCTCCACCGTCCCTGCGCCATCGCGGTCGCGCAGCGCGACCCTCGCGCCCAGCTTGCGCTGCAGCCTCTCCACCACGTGGCGCAGCTGGACGCCGCCGTCCCGCGCGCGCTCCTTCTGGATCACCTTCTTGCCCTTCAGCCGCTGCACGAGCTGCTCCACCTCGCGCACCGAGAGCGCCTCGTTCATCACCTTCTCCGCCGCGCGGCGCAGATCCGTCTCGTCGCCGAGCGCGAGGAGAGCCCGGGCGTGGCCCATGCTCAGGGCCCCCGACGACATCGCCAGCTTGATCGGCTCGGGGAGCCGGAGGAGCCGGAGCGCGTTGGCGATCGTCGAGCGATCCTTGCCCACGCGTTGCGCGAGCTCTTCCTGGGTGAGCCCGTGGTACTCGATGAGCCGCTGGTACGCTTCCGCCTCCTCGATGGCGTTCAAGTCCTCCCGCTGGATGTTCTCGATCAGCGCCAGCTCGAACGCCTCGGGCTCGGAGACGTCGCGAACGATGCAAGGCAGCTCGCGCAGGCCGGCGCGCTGCGCCGCGCGCCACCGCCGTTCGCCCGCCACGATCGCGTAGCCTTCTCCGTCGCGCCGGACGAGCAGCGGCTGGAGGATCCCCTTGGCGCGGATCGACTCGGACAGCTCGAGGATGTGCAACTCGTCGAAGTACCGCCGCGGCTGCCCGCGGTCGGGCTGGATCTGCTCGATGCCCAGCATGATCACGCCCTTGCGTTCGCTGGGCGAACCGCCGGGGATCAGCGCGCCCAAGCCGCGGCCCAGCGCCGGCCTCTTCATCGCCTTGTGCTCCATCCGCTCTCGCTCCTGGCGGGGCGTCGCGAAATGGGACGCCCCTCTGGTGCTGCAAGCAAGGACCGTGCTACGGGCGCGCGCGTTGCCGCTCCTCGGGCGTCGCGGCCGCAGGGCTCCGCTCGAGCAATTCCGCGGCGAGCGCGAGGTAGCTTTGCGCTCCCTTGGACTCGATGTCGTAGAGGAGCGCGGGCCGGCCGTGGCTGGGCGCCTCGGAGAGCCGGACGTTGCGCGGGATGACCGTCGCGTACACCTGGCCGGGGAGGTTGTTCTGCACGTCGACCATCACCTGCTTCGCCAGGTTGTTGCGCGCGTCGAACATGGTGAGGACCACGCCCTCGAGCCTCAGATCGCGGTTGAAGCTGCCGCGGACGAGCTCGATGGTGCGCAGGAGCGAACCGAGCCCTTCGAGCGCGTAGTACTCGCACTGCAGGGGAACCAGCACGCGGTCGGCCGCGACCAGCGCGTTGAGCGTGAGCAGCCCCAGCGAGGGAGGGCAGTCGATGAGCACGAAGTCGTAGTCGCCGCGGACCGGCTCCAGCGCGCGCCGGAGCCGCGTCTCGCGTTCGCCGGCGGCAACCAGCTCCAGCTCGGCGCCCACCAGATCGGGATCGGAAGGGAGCAGGGAGAGTCGGTCCACGTCGGTCGAGCGGATCGCGGCGCGCGTGGGAGCCTCGCCGAGCAGCGCGTGATACAGCGACGGACCCTCCAATCGGTCGCGCGCCACGCCGACTCCACTCGTGGCATTCCCCTGCGGATCGACGTCGACGAGCAGCACGCGTCGCTCGGAAACCGCCAGTGACGCAGCCAGGTTGACCGCGGTGGTGGTCTTCCCCACGCCGCCCTTCTGGTTCGCGATCGCCAGGACGAGCGCCATCTCCCCTTCCCACCGCACGGCCAGTCGCTCGCCGCAGTATGACGCGATTCCCGCGCAGCGCAAGGATGCGTTCCACGTGGAACACGCCCGTTTCGACCGACACTCCCCGCGCAGCTCGGACGTTCTTGAAATGGAGCGCCCCGCGCGCGGCTGCGAAGGGCAGCGGATACCCGGGCTCGCGCTGCAGCACCAGCGCTCGGCGTTCGCCCCTTCCCCGACAGACCGCGATGCCGCCACGCCGCGGCAAGGAGCGCTGTCCCGCCGCTCCTGCTGCCGCATCCGCGCTCCGCGCACGCTGTCTTGGCCGCGATCGCGATACGGCGCCTAGGCGACGCGACAGCAACGGTACCGGCTCGCCCGTTACCGCGCGCGTGCTCCGATCATCGTCTCGACAGAGGTTGTGACATGGCGCGTGGGCGACGCGACAGGCAACCGCACCGGCTCTCCCGTTACCGCGCGCGTGCTCCGATCTTGGTCTGGACACAGATTGTCACACGGCGCCTGGGCGACGCGACCCAGGCAACCGTACCGGCTCTCCCGCTACCGCGCGCGTGCTCCGATCATGGTCTCGACAGAGATTGTCACACGGCGCGTGGGCGACGCGACACGCAACCGTACCGGCTCTCCCGTTACCGCGCACGTGCTCCGATCATCGTCTCGACAGAGATTGTGACACACGGCGCGTGGGGTCCCGGAAGAGGTACCCGATTCTCCCGCGGCACGCGTGCTCCTATCATGCAGTCTCGACAGAGATTTGTGACACGGCGAATGGGCGCCCGAAGGGACACCGATTCTTCGGCTGCCGCAGGCGTGCGCCGTTGACGCGGTTTTCGACGGAGATCCTCAGACGGCGCTAGCGCGGGGACAGGGGAATCCGCCGTCGATCTCCGGCCGCCGCACGTGCGCTCCGCTCATGGCTTTCCGCCCCGCGGATACGGACGGCGCTCGGGCACCCGAACGGGCGATCGCACCGGCGCTCCGCCGCGGCACCCGCTGTCGATCCCGCCACTACGCGCAGACGGCGACGGCGCGGAGACGGCGACGGCGCACGGCGCCGGAAAAGAGCAACGTCTACTACGGCCGCGGGCGAGGTCCGCGACGCGGGCGCGGGCCGGCTGGCCGCCGGCACGCACCCCGGTGCTCCGGTCGACACTCCGCTCGGAAACGACTACGGCGCTCGGGCGCGTCCGCGTCCGCTCAGGCCTTCCGCTGGAAGATGGCGATGCGGCGCTGGG
Organism: Myxococcales bacterium; assembly: GCA_045802765.1. Taxonomy (GTDB): domain Bacteria; phylum Myxococcota; class Myxococcia; order Myxococcales; family 40CM-4-68-19; genus VBKO01. The sequence continues at coordinate 1,960 of JBJMQJ010000047.1, read as the reverse complement.
CCCCGGAAAAGGGCAGCCGGTACCCGAGCTCGCGCTGCAGCACCAGGTCGCCGTGCTCGTCAGGCACCGGATCCGAAGGTCCCAGCATGCAGAACGCCACTCCGCCGGGGAGGACGTATTCCTCGGCGAGCGCTAGCCATGCGCCGGGCTCCGCGACGGCCCGCGATACGGCCGCGTGCACCCGCGGTAGATGCTCTGCGGCCGGGTCGCCGCGCAACCGCACCGCCACCGCGCGGGCGCCGGACAGGCGCAGCTCGGCGAGCACGGTCTTGAGGAATGCCACCTTCTTCTGCACCGAATCGACCAGCACGACCTCGACGTCCCGCCGCGCGATACGCACGGGCAGGCCGGGAAAGCCGGCTCCGCTGCCCGCGTCGAGCAAGGTCCCGCGGGGCACGAGCGGCGCCAGCGCGAGCGAATCGATGACGTGCTTCTCCACCACCTCGGCCGGGTCGGTGACGGAGGTGAGATTGATGGACTTGTTCCAGCGCAGCAGCAGATCCACCTGGCGCGCGAGCATCGACACCTGCTCGCGATCGAGGCGCAGACCGATCGCCCCGGCGCCCTCTTCGAGCAATCGGAGGTGCTGAGGTTCCACGCTCCTCGCCGACAGAGCGGGACCGCGATCTCCCGGCCGGGCTGGCCAGCCGGGCCGCGCACCGGCGCCCGGCTCCACGACTGGCGAGGCGCTCGCGCCGCCGGGGGACGCGGGATTCCGGTTCGCTGGCCGGTGCCGTCTGTCGCTCACTGCCTTCCACCTCCTCGCCGCGAGGACCGGGTGCGTTCCACGTGGAACACCATCCGTCGGCGCCGATAGGGGACGGCCCGCTCAGCCGCGCCGGCGGCCGTGCCCCCGGATCGCTTCTTCGACGTCGTCGCCGTGCTCGATCAGATACTTCTCGACCTGCTCGTCGGTCAGCCCCAGGTCGCGCAGGATCCCGCCGTAGAGCGCCTTCGTCTTGGCCAGGTCGTCGCCGCGGCGTCGCCGCAGGAGCGCCTTGAGCACCGCCGCCCCCAGGAGGGGACTGCGTCGCGGCTTTCCCCGCTCGCCGGGCGTGCTCATGCGTGCCGGGGCGCGACTGCCAGCGTCTGGCTGCTCGCCGGCGGCGGACGCATGTTCCTGCGCAGCCACATCTGCTGCACGATCGAGAGGACGTTGTTGACGAAGATGTAGAGGGTCAGCCCGGAGGGCAGGTTGAGCATCAGGAACGAGAAGAACACGCTCATCGCGTATCCCATGTACTTCTGCTGCGGATTGGACATCGGCGTCGGCGTGAGCACCTGCGTCAGCACCATCGTCACGCCCATCGCGACCGGCAGGACATAGAATGGATCCTTGGCGGTCAGGTCGTCCAGCCATCCGCGGATGAATACCGAGTTGTACAGCTCCACCGAAACCTGGAGCGTCGTGTAGAGCGCCAGCCAGATGGGCATCTGGACGAGCATCGGGAGGCAACTGCCCATCGGGTTCACCCCGTGCTCCTTGAAGAGCTTCATCTGCTCGAGGTTCTGCCGCTGCTGGTCACCCGCGTACTTCTTCTTGAGCTCCTCGATTCGCGGCTGGAGCTTCTGCATCTCCTGCATGCTCTTCATCGACTTGTGCTGCAGAGGGAAGGTCAGCAGCTTCACCGTGACGGTGAGCAGGATGATGGCCACCCCCCAGTTGTGCGGCGGCACCACGCGGTAGAAGAACTTCATCACCGCAAGCAGCACGTTGGCGATCACCGACCAGAAGCCGAGATCGACCGAATCCTTGAGCGCCGGCGCGACCGCACCCAACTCGTCGGTGTCCTTCGGTCCAGCGTAGACCACGAACGGCTCGGACGCGGTACCGCCCGCCGGGACGGACACCGGCACCGCGAGGGTCGCGAGGAGCGCACCGTCGGGTTTCGCCTCGATGTGGCAGCTCGCCGGCGACCCCTGAGGCGGCACGGCGGCGCGGATGAAGTACTGCTCGTCG
>JBJMQJ010000541.1:0-4534 GCA_045802765.1 Myxococcales bacterium | reverse complement strand
CACGTTCATCCTCTGCCCGCTCCTGCCGGAGAAGTATCCGCCCCAGCCGGTCCGGAGCTGCCCGCTCTTCCGGCCGCGGCGCGAAGAGCCCGCCGCCAAATGAAGGAAGGTCTCTAGTTCATCCGGCGGTACACGCCCACCACGAGGCCGATGATCTGCGTCTCGCGGAAGTCGTCGCGCGCGACGTAGATGGGCTTCATCCGCGGATTCGATGGCTGGAAACGGATGCGGTCGCCTTCCGGGTAGTAGCGCTTGACCGTCGCCTCCTCCTCGATGAGCGCGACCACGATCTCTCCGGGGGAGGCTTGGACCTGCTTGCGGACGAAGATGTAGTCGCCGTCGAGGATGCCGTCGCCGATCATGCTGTCGCCCGTGACCTTGAGGGCGAACACCTTCTTGCTGGTATCGCCGAGGAGGAAGCTGTCGATGCGCACGTGATCGGTGATGTTCTCCTGGGCGAGCATGGGATCGCCCGCGGCGACCCTGCCGACCACCGGCACGTCGACGACCCGGCCCGAATTGGCGTCCGGAGCGGCCTCCACCTCGCGCCTCGTGAAGCGCGCGGGCTTGCCGCCCTCGATCACGCTCAGCGCGCGGCTCTTCAACTCGCCGCGGACCAGGTATCCCTTTCGCTCGAGCGCCTTGAGGTGATCGTTGACGCCGTTGGTCGAGCGGATGCCGAAGTGTTCGCCGATCTCGCGAATGGTGGGCGGATAGCCCTGGTCCTGGATGCTCCTCTTGATGAAAGCGAGGATCTTCTCCTGGCGCTCGGTCAACGTTTCGGTCATCGCGGTCCCCTCCCGGACCACGACAACCTACTGAACGTGTGCGCACCTGGTCAAGTTTTCAGCGATCCGGCGTCCAGCATGCGCCGCACGTGCCCGAGGAGGGTCGAGCTGGAGAAGGGCTTGTGCAGCAGCGCCTCCGCGCCGGCGGGGTCGTGCTCGGTGTAGCCGGTCATGAAGAGGATCCGCGTGGTCGGACGCTGCGCCGCGACGTGCCGGGCCAGGTCGGGCCCGGTCATCTCCGGCATCACCACGTCGGTCAAGAGGAGGTGGATCTCGCCGCCGTGCTCTTGCGAGCGGCGCAGGCCGTCGGCGCCGTCGCGCGCCTCGAGCACGCGGTAGCCGTGGTCGACGAGGATGCGCCGCAGCAGCGTGCGCACGGGGTCCTCGTCCTCGACCACCAGGATGGTCTCGCCGCGACCCGCCTCGGGCGGGAGCACCGCCCGTCCCTTGAGCGCGGCGGTGCCGTCGCTCGCGGGAAGGTAGATGCGGAAGGTGCTGCCCGCGCCGGGCCGCGACTCGACGTCGATGCCGCCGTCGGAGGCGCGCACGATGCCGTAGACGGTCGCCAGCCCGAGCCCCGTCCCCTTGCCGTACTCCTTGGTGGTGAAGAACGGCTCGAAGAGCCGCGCGAGCACCTCCTCGGTCATGCCCTCGCCCGAATCCTCGACCGCGAGGGTGACGTAACGCCCCGCAGCGAGCTCACCGCCGCGCAGCGCGCGCGTCTCCTGCACCACCTCGTTGGCGGTGGCGATGCGCAACGTTCCGCCCTGCGGCATGGCATCGCGCGCGTTCACGGCCAGGTTGATGAGGACCTGGCCGATCTGGTCGGGGTCGGCTCGCACCGGCCACACCTCGGCCGCGCGCTGGGACGAGAGCCGCACGCCTTCGCCGAGGACGCGGGTGAGGAGCCGCATCACGTCGGTGACGGCCGCGTTCAGATCCATCTGCTCGTGCGCGACCGGCTTGTGCCTGCTGAAGAGGAGGAGCTGCTTGGTCAGCGCGGCCCCGCGCTCCGCGGCGCGCGCGATGCCCTGCAGCTCCAGGTTGCCCGCGCCCAGATCCTGGCCGAGGAACTCGGCGTGTGCGGAGATGATGGTGAGCAGGTTGTTGAAGTCGTGCGCCACGCCGCCTGCCAGGCGGCCCACCGCCTCCATCTTCTGCGAGACGCGCAGCCGCTCTTCCAGCGCCCGCCGGTCCCGCTCCGCTTGCACTGCCGCGGTCGAGTCGCGGACGGACTGCACGCGCAAGCGCCTGCCCTTGAGGGTGAACTCGGTCGCGCTCACGTCGGCGGTGAAGCTCGTCCCGTCCTTGCGGCGGTGCTCGTGCCGTCCCGGTTCGGTGGGCCCGAGCTGGCTCGCGCGCAGCCGGGTCAGCTCCTCGAGCGTGTACTCGTAGAGCTGCACGGCCGCTCCGTTCGCATCTTGCACGAGGCCGGACTGCACGTCGTAGACGACCACCGCGTCGGGAGCGGAGGCGACCAGGTGCCGGTAGCGGGCCTCCGACTCGCTCAGCCGGTCGAGCAGCTCGCGCTGGCCGCGGCGCAGCCGCGACTTCTCCATCGCGTTGTGCACCTTGAGCGCGAGCGCGGCGTAGTCGTCGATCGGCTTCGTCAGGTAGTCGAACGCGCCGATCTGCACGGCCTCGATCGCGGTATCCAGCGAGGCGTAGCCGGTGATGAGGATCACCTCCAGCTCGGGCTGCAGCGCCTTCAGCTTGCGCGAGAGGTCGAGGCCGGAAGCGCCCTGCAGGTTCTTGTCGATCAGCGCGACTTCCAGCGGCCCGCGGGCGGCGACGCGCAGCGCCTCGTCGGGCGAGCCCGCGAGCGCGATCTCGCGGCCTTCCTCCTCGAGGAGTCGCTTGAGCACGTCCAGGACCACCGGCTCGTCGTCGACGATGAGGATGCTGGACATCGCGGCCCTCACTGCACCAGCCGGAAGACGCGGAAGCCGGAGCTGCCGTTGCCCGCCGTCAGGTAGAGGTAGTCCTTGCCACCGTAGGCGAGCACGCGCCCGTCGAAGATCCGCGTCGCTCCGGCCCCGAGGCCGCGGCCGCCGAGCCCGTCGCACGACGACGGCGCCTGGGAAGCATCGCAGCCCGCCGCGCCCTCGAAGTCGGAGCGCGAGGAAGGAGCGGCGACGCGCGATCGGTAGAGCACCAGGCCCGCGACGTTGTTGTACCCGACGTACAGGTGCGAGGAGGTGGCGGCGAGCAGCGTCACGCGGACGTTCTGCGGATCGTCGAACTGGCTCAGCGCGGTGTCGCCCACGCCGTTCGCGCCGAGCAGCCTCCAATCCTGCGGATCGCAGCCTTGATCGGGCCCCGGCACGCACGCCCAGAGCTGCGGGCCGGAGGTGGTATTGCGCGCCGCGTACAGCGTGCCGCCGAAGGTCGCCATCTGCGGGAACGCCTTGTCGGCGGGCTCCAGGTCCAGCGTCTTGCGCGTGGTGACGGAGGTTTTCGCGCCGTACGTCGAACCGCTCGGAGTCGAGGTGGTCCAGGGCGGGAGGAGTCCGGCCGCGGGAGGCAGCGGGTCGCTCGTGTTCGAACGGACGATGCCGCCGTTGTTCGCGACGTAGATCAGGTCGTTGAAGCCGATCTGCGAATCGATCATCTGCATCGGCGTCGCGTTGCGATTCAAGAGCGCCGTCGATCCGACGCCGCTGACGTCGTTGATGCGCAGGTTCACGAGGTCGCCGCCTGCCGGCGTGGAGCCGGGCGAGGACGGCATCTTGCGCAGGACGAGGTAGGTCGGCCGGCTCCCGCCCGTGCCGGCGAATCCGAGGTACACGCGATCGTGGAACACCAACATGGACGAGGTGCCGCGAGTCTCCTTCGGCACGGCATTCGCCACGTAGTCGTAGCTGAAGACGGGGGCCGTCCCCGTATCCGTGCTGGCGTAGACGTGCGAGAGGATGCTGTTCGTCCGCCCGCCGCTGGCGACGAGCCACGGCGTGCCACCGACGATCCCGGAAGCAAACAGGCCGCGGCCGTTCTCGTTGTCCGGTCCGCACTGGAGCGTGTCCGGTGCGCAATTGGTTGCTCCGAGCGAAGGGAAGGGTCCGTTGCTGCTCCCATTGTCGTTGCCGTTCACGCGATCGCCCTGGAACGTGAGCGTGAAGGTCTCGGAACTGGATCCGTCGGGGAGCATGCGCGCGCCGCCTCTTCCGTCCTGGCGCGGGCCCAGGTAGACGCGGCCATTGAAGTCGAACACGTACGCGAAGGTAGTGCTCGCGCCGAGCGGCGCGCTGGCGATCTGGACGGCATCGGAGATGGCCACCGTCGTTCCCGCGGTCGCGGATCGGGCGCTGCCGTCTACGGCGTCCGTTCCCGAGACGGCGGCGGAGAGCGCGATCGCGCCGTTCAGCGTCGCCGCGCAGGTCCAGGTGAAAGACGCGGTGCTGTTTCCCGCGAGGTTCTGCGAAGCCGGCGTCGGTCCGGAGAGGATCTGCGCGCCCCCCGTGCCGGACGACACCGTCAAAGAAGGGGTCAATCCGTTGACGCCGACGCCGCCGCTGTCGGTAACGGCGAGCGTCACGGTGAACGTGTCGCCGCGCAAGGCGGCCACCGGCGCGGAAAGCGAGCCCACCAGCGCCGACGGCGTCCGCACGGCGACCGCGGTCGAGGTGACCGATCCCGCGGACAAGGCGGTCCCCGAGTTCGAGTCGGCTCCGCTCGCGCCGGCCGAGAGGGTCAGCGAGTCCGGTGGCGTGCCGGCGGCAGTGAACGTCCAGGAAAACACCACGGTG
>JBJMQJ010000540.1:0-9372 GCA_045802765.1 Myxococcales bacterium | reverse complement strand
GCGGCTGCGTTTCGACATCGTGCTCAACAACCTCGTCGCCTGGGCGTTCACCTCCGGCAAGGTCCTGCTCAAGAGCGACGGCACGCCTTGGAGGCCGATCGTCCACATCGAGGACATCTCCCGCGCGTTCCTCGCCGTCCTGGCGGCGCCGGCGGACGTGGTCCGAGCGCAGGCCTTCAACGTCGGCCGGAACGACCAGAACTATCGCATCCGCGAGATCGCCGAGATCGTCAAGGAGACCGTTCCGGGGTGCGAGATCGCCTTCGCGGAAGGCGCCGGCCCCGACAAGCGCAACTACCGGGCCGACTTCTCCAAGATAGCCCGCGTGCTTCCCGCCTTCCGCCCCGAATGGGACGCCCGCAAGGGCGCCCGGCAGCTCTACCAGGCGTACAAGGCCATCGGCCTCCAGCTGTCCGACTTCGAGGGACCGCGCTACCGCCGCATCGACCAGATCAAGCTCCTGATGGGGTCGGGGAGCCTGGGCCGCGATCTGCGCTGGAAGGCGGAGGTCGCGGCGGCCTGAGGGGAGCTGAGATGATCTTCACCGAGACAAAGCTGCGCGGCGCCTACCTGGTCGAAATCGAGCGCCGCGAGGACAACCGCGGGTTCTTCGCCCGCTCCTTTTGCCAGCGCGAATTCGTCGAGCATGGCTTGAAGCCGGTCATCGCCCAGGCGAACGTCGCGTTCACCCGCAAGAAGGGAACGCTGCGCGGGATGCACTTCCAGTATCCGCCGGCCCCGGAAACCAAGCTCGTGCGCGCCACGCGCGGCGCGGTGCTCGACATCATCGTCGACCTGCGGCCGGAGAGCCCGACGTATCTGATGAACGTCGCGGTCGAGCTGAGCGCGGACAATCACCGCGCGATCTACGTGCCCGAGCGGTTCGCGCACGGGTATCAGGTGCTCGAGGACGCGACCGAGACGAGCTACCAGGTCGGCGAGTACTACACGCCGGCCGCCGAGGGAGGGCTGCGGTTCGACGATCGCCGCCTGGGCCTTACATGGCCGCTGCCGGTCGGCGAAATCTCCGCCAAGGACAGCGCCTGGAAGCCGCTCGACGAGATCGAGCCGGAGCTGAGGCGGAGGATGCGCGTGTGACGGTCAGCCTGAAAGGGACGCCGCGATGATCCTCGTCGACAACGCGCTCAAGGCGCGCCAGGAACAAGGCAAGCCCATCCGGGTCGGCATGGTCGGCGCCGGCTTCATGGGACAGGGCCTGACCAATCAGATCGAGAACAGCGTCCCGGGCATGCGGATGGCGGCGATCTTCAACCGCCGACCGGAGCGCGCCGCATCCGTGTATCGCTACGCCGGACACGAGAAGATCGCCTTCGCCGCCTCGCAGGCCGAGCTCGACGAGGCGGTCCGGCGCGGCGTTCCGACCGTGGCCGAAGATCCCTTCACCATCTGCCGCTCGCCGGACATCGACGTGGTGGTGGACGTCACCGGCTCGGTCGAGTTCGGCGCGCGCGTGATCCTCGAGGCGTTCCGGCACCAGAAGCCGGTGGTGCTGATGAACGCCGAGGTGGACGCGACGATCGGGCCGATCCTCCGCGTCTACGGAAGGAAGTGCGGGCAGATCCTCTCCGCCTGCGACGGGGACGAGCCCGGCGTGCAGATGAACCTGGTGCGCTGGGTGAAGGGCCTGGGGCTCACCCCGCGGGTGATCGGCAACGTCAAGGGGCTGCAGGACCCCTACCGGAACCCGACCACGCAGAAGGGATGGGCGGAGCGCTGGGCGCAGAACCCCGCCATGGTCACCTCGTTCGCGGACGGCTCCAAGATCAGCTTCGAGCAGTCGATCGTGGCCAACGCCACGGGCTTCCAGGTGCGCGCGCGAGGAATGTCGCGGGGTCGCAAGTACGACGGGTCGATCCTGGAGATCCACAAGCTGTACGACATCGAGCAAGCCCGCGCGCTCGGCGGAATCGTCGACTACACGGTGGGACCGCCGCTCATCAAGGTCTTCGTGCTCGCCGAGCACGAAGACCCCAAGCAGCGGCATTACCTGAATCTCTACAAGATGGGCGAAGGTCCGCTGTATCCATTCTGGACCCCGTACCACCTGGTCCACTTCGAGACGCCATTCTCGATCGCGCGCGTCGTCCTGTTCCGCGACGAGCTGGCCCCGCCGCTCGCCGGACCGATGGTCGAGGTGTGCGCGGTCGCCAAGCGCGACCTCGAGGCCGGCGAGGTCCTCGACGAATACGGCATGTACATGACCTACGGCGAGGCCGTGAACGCCGAGGAGATGAGCTCCAGCCGCTACCTGCCCGAGGGCCTGGTGGAAGGCTGCAAGCTGCGCCGGAACATCGCCAAGGACCAGGTGCTGACCTACGACGACGTCGAGCTGCCCGAAGGGCGGATCGCCGACCAGCTGCGGGCCGAGCAGTACCGGCATTTCCGCGGCGAAAGCTGGCTCGAGGAGCATCTCCGGGCGTCGGCAGGAAACCGCCGCCCCGCCGCCGAGCAGCGCGCGTAGCGAAAGGGGTCTTTCGTGAAGGTCGTCATCTTCTGCGGTGGGCTGGGCATGAGGCTCCGGGAGTATTCGGAGACGATCCCCAAGCCCATGGTGCCGGTCGGCTACCGGCCGATCCTCTGGCACGTCATGCGCTACTACGCGCACTACGGTCACAAGGAGTTCATCCTCTGCCTGGGCTACAAAGGCGATTGCATCAAGCGGTACTTCCTCGACTACGACGAGACGGTCTCCAACGACTTCGTCATCAGCGACGGGGGGAAGAAGGTCGACCTGCTCGCGAGCGACATCCACGACTGGAAGATCACCTTCGTCGACACCGGACTGACCTCGAACATCGGGATGCGTCTCAAAGCGGTGCAGCCGTTCCTGCGCGGCGAAGAGACATTCCTCGCCAACTACAGCGACGGGCTCTCCGATCTGCCGCTGCCTCTCATGCTCGAGCACTTCCAGCGGCACGACGCAGTCGCCTCCTTCGCCGGCGTCGTCCCTCCCGCCTCGTTCCACCTCGTCTCCGTGCAGGACGGCGGCCGGGTGACCAGCATCCGCCACGTCCGCGAGGTGGGGATGCGCATCAACGGCGGCTTCTTCATCATGCGCTCGGAGATGTTCGACTGGATGCGGCCCGGCGAGGAGCTGGTGCAGGAGCCGTTCCAGCGTCTGGCAGCGGCGGGCAGGCTGCTCTCGTACCCCTACGACGGCTTCTGGGCCTGCATGGATACCTTCAAGGAAAAGCAGTTGCTCGAGGACCTGTACATGCGCGGCCAGGTGCCTTGGGAAGTGTGGAAGAACGGTGCGGCGCACCCCGTCCTTCGCTGATGCGCAAGCTCCCCCTCCTCCAGGGGCAGGACGCGCGCCGCATCCTCTTCCTCGGGGCGCATGCCGACGACATCGAGATCGGCTGCGGCGGCACCGTCCTGCGCCTCGCGGCCGAGCGCTCCGATCTGGAGGTCAGGTGGATCGTCTTCTCCGCCACGCCGGAGCGGCTCGCGGAGGCCCGGGCTTCCGCCACCGCTTTCCTCGCCGGTGTGCCCCGAGCGACCGTCGTCGTCCGCGACTATCGCGACGGCTATCTCCCCTGGTCAGGCGCCTCGATCAAGGACGAGCTCGAATCCGTCAAGCGTGAGTTCGTCCCCGACCTGATCTTCACCCATTACCGGGGGGACCTCCACCAGGACCACCGGCTGATCTCCGACCTGACCTGGAACACCTGGCGCAACCAGCTCATCCTCGAATACGAGATCCCGAAATTCGACGGGGACTTCGGGTCGCCGAATTTCTTCTCGCATCTCTCCCGCGCGACGCTGCAGCGGAAGATCGATCTCGTGCTGCAGCACTTCGCCACCCAGGCGGGCAAGCAATGGTTCAGCGCCGACCTGTTCCAGGCGGTGGCGCGCATCCGCGGGATGGAGTGCGTCGCTCCCGAGTCCGTCGCCGAGGCGTTCTACTGCCGGAAGGCGGTCTTTTGAGAGTTCCGAGGCACACCCCGGACGTCCTCCTGCTCTCGCTGCGCAAGGTCGAGGACGTGGTCGCGTACTGCGCGCAGTACGAGTTCGAGGACGTCATCTCCTCCGTCATGGATGCGGAGACGGCCGCTCCGGAAAAACTCGACGCCGTCGAGCTCTCGCGCAAGGCGTACAAGCTGGTCCGGTACCTGAGCGGCTCGCGCAAGCTGGCGGGCGCGGCCGTCCGTCCGCTCGCGCCGCGCCGCCGCGGCGGAGAATACGATCTCTTCCTGCCCGTCTTCAGCCATCCGCACCAGCTCTTCGCGCTGAGCTGCGTTCCGGACTGGCGCAAGCGCTGCCGCAAGGCGGTCTGCTTCATCGTCGAGGCCTGGGCCGGGTTGCTGCCCGGATACCTCCTCGAGCTGCTCAGCGACTTCGATCACGTGTTCATCGCCGCCCAGCACGTGATCGGGACGGTGTCGAAGCTCATCGGGCGGCCCTGCACGTACATGCCGCAGGGAGTGGACGCGCTGCGCTTCTGCCCCTGGCCGGACCCGCCGGTCCGGTCGATCGACGTCTGCAACATCGGCCGCCGCTCGCCCGTCACGCACCGGACGCTTCTCGAGCGCGCCCGGCAGGGTCGGATCTTCTACTACTACGACACCATCAAGCCGGCGGCGAAGCAGGTCACCTTCCACGTCAGCAGCGGCTCCGAGCACCGCCTCCTGCTCGCCAACCTGCTCAAGCGCAGCCGGTACTTCATCGCCAACCGCGCCCGCGCCAACGAGCCCGAGCTGACCCGCGGCCGGGACGAGATCGCCGGGCGCTTCTTCGAGGGCGCGGCGGCCGGAACGATCATCCTGGGCGATCCGCCGGACATCGAGGAGTTCCGCTCCCGTTTCGACTGGCCGGACGCCGTCATTCCCATGCCCTTCGACGCCCGCGACGTGCTGGAGCGCATCGAAGAGCTGGACGCGGACCCCCACCGCCAGGAGCGGATCCGCAGGGAGAACGCCAGAAACGCTCTGCTGCGTCACGATTGGATCCACCGCCTGCGCACCATCCTGGACGCGGTGGGCGTCGCGCCGTCCCCCGGGATGCTGGCGCGGGAAGCGCGCCTCGCTTCGCTGGCCGCCGCGATCCGATGACGCCGCCGGCGATCACCCTGTTCGGGAATTTCGGGACGCAGAACCTGGGGAACGAGTACACGCTCCAGGCGATCGTCGAGAACCTGCGCAGGATCGTGCCGGGCGCGCGCATCAACTGCGTATGCCCCGAGCCGCGCGATGCGGCGGCGAGGCACGGGATCTCCGCATTCCTCATGTCGTACCGCTATGCTCCCGAGTACAGGTCGCGCCCCAGACGCAGGGCCGGCATCTTCAAGTGGCTGCGGCGCGTCCTGGTCCGACTGCCGCTCGAGCTCTTCCAGTGGGCCCTGGCGTTCAAGGCGCTGAAGGGCACCCGGCTCCTCGTCATGACGGGGACCGGGATGCTGGGAGATTTCGGCATCGGACCTTTCGATCTCCATTACGAGATCCTCAAGTGGTCGCTCGTCGCCAAGCTGCGCGGCGCAAAGCTCCTCTTCGTGAGCGTCGGCGCCGGTCCGATCGCCGATCCGCTCAGCAGGTGGATCGTCAAGCGCGCCCTCGCGCTCGCCGACTACCGATCGTACCGCGACGCGTTCTCGAGGGAGTACCTGGCTCGCATCGGGTTCGATACCGGGCGCGACTTCGTCTATCCCGATCTGGCCTTCAGCCTGCAGCCCAGCGTCCCCGACGGACGCGAACGGCCGCCTGACGATCGCGTCGTCGCCATGGGCCTGATGGATTACTACGGCACGCGCAGCAGCCCGGCGCGCGGCGAGGACGTCTACCGGCGCTACGTGGAGAAGACGGCTGCCTTCGCAGGGTGGCTGCTCGATCGCGGGTACACGGTGGAGCTGCTCGTCGGCGACGTCGCCTACGACACGCGCGTGCAAGGCGACGTGAGAAGGATCGTGGGCGAGCGCGTCGGCGACGGCCGCGGCCGGCTGGTCGAGAGGAACGTCTCTTCCGCCGAAGAGCTCCTCGCGCACCTCGCCAAGACCGACATGGTCGTCGCGACGCGGTTCCACAACATCGTGCTGGCGCTGATGCTCGACAAGCCGGTCGTCGCGCTTTCGTACCACGAGAAGATCGCCTCGCTCATGTCCGGCGTCGGTCTCGCGGACTTCTGCCAGGAGGTCGACACGCTCGACGTCAGTGGCCTGGTCGAGCGCTTCACGCGGCTCGAGCGCGAGGCAGCAGCCGCCAGATCGCTCATCGGCCGCAGGACCGCCGAGTACCGGAAGGCGCTCGACGAGCAATACGCCCGCATCTCGAGGATGTTCGAATCGCAAAAGCCGCGCGCATGACGGGGGACGCCTTGGAAGCGACCATCGGGGCAGGGGCGATGCTGGAGAAAGTCGCGAACCTGCGCGTGCGGGGGAAGTCTCCGGTCGGCTCGTTTCTGCGCATGAACGACTGGATCTGGCGCCGTTTGCCTCGGGCGCTGGCGGCGTTCGGGCCGGTCGATTCCTACGGCCGCTTCTTGCATTCGCTGGCCCGCTTGCACGCCCGCCGGGAGATGTACCTGGGCACCTTCTTCTTCCGGAACCGCCCCGAGCTGGAATTGATCCGCCGCCTCTCCGTGGCGGTCGCGGCGCGGCGTCCGGTGAAGATCGCGGTCCTCGGGTGCAGCAACGGAGCCGAGGTCTATTCGATCCGCTGGGCGCTGCGCTCCGTCCAGCCCGCCGGCCGGGTCGTCATCCACGCCGTCGACGTGTCCGCGGCCGCCCTCGAATGCGCGCGGCAAGGAGCCTACTCGACCGGCGTCTCCGATCTGGTGCACGAGCCGGTCTGCGCGTTCATGACGCGCGGCGAGGTGGCGGAGATGTTCGACAAGGACGGCGAGCGGCTCGCGATCAAGCCGTCGATGCGGGAAGGGATCGCCTGGCATCTGGGCGACGCCGCCGACGCCGGCATGCGCGACGCGTTGGGCCCGCAGGACATCGTGGTCGCGAACCGGTTCCTCTGCCACATGGGTCCTGCGGATGCCGAACGCTGCCTGCGCGGCATCGCGCGTCTCGTCGCGCCGGGCGGACATCTCTTCGTCTCCGGCATCGACCTGGACGTGCGGACGAAGGTGGCGAAAGACCTCGGTTGGATGCCCGCTCGAGAGCTCCTGGAGGACATCCACGAGGGCGACCGCTCGTTGCGGGCCGACTGGCCCTGCAAGTACTGGGGCTTGGAACCGCTCGACAAGCGAAGGCCCGATTGGGCGATCCGCTATGCCTCGGCGTTCCAGATCGGCTGGCCCCGGTGAGCCAGGCGGCCGCAAGCGCGCCCGCATGACGGGCGACTCGCCGTTGCCGCCATCCGGCTCGGGTCGGAAGCATGCAGCAGCGAAGCGGCTCCGGCGTACCGGCGACGTGCGCCGTCAAAAATGTCTACTTCTGTAATAAATGCCGTGCGCACTGCGCACGGATCGATACCTTCTTACCGGAAATCACGTACATGCGACGGGGCTCCCGAGTGAGCTACGCGACAATCCCGCTTGGCAGGCTCGTTGCTACTCACCGCCCATGGTCGCGTCAAGAACGGGCACCCCCGCACCGAGCTGAAGCGCGCACTGGACAGAGAGGCCCTCGTGAACTTCGTTCCGCGCGCGTCGCGCTGGCGTCGGCTGTTGCGTCGGTCCCTGGTTTGCTTGCTCGTGGGAGCCGCCTCCTCTCCCACGCTTGCAGCCGCGGATCCGATCGCGTCCTCGAGCTTCACCGGTGCGGAGGACCCGCTCTTCGAGAACGGCGCGTGGGCGCCCATCTTCTCGATGTCCCCGCAAGGCACCCAGTTCCAGAAGAACAACGGAGCCTTCTGCGACCGATTCGCCGGGCCGGACAACAACCATGCGGGCGCTCACACCACGGCGGACATCCCCGCCGACCACTACTCCGAGATCGTCGTCGGGCACATCGGGAACAACTCGAGTTATGTAGGCCCGTTCACTCGCATCCAGACGTCCGGCCCCTCGATCGACAGCGGCTATTTGTGGTGGGGCAGCCTGGCGGGTGGAGCGAACAACTTCCTCTATCGAATCGATGCGAACGGAACCAGCTACAAGGCGATCGGCATCGGACCTGCGCATTCGCCCTTCGCCGACGGAGACCGGCTCCGGCTAATCGCGCGCGGGCCGGTGCTCTACGGGATCAAGAACGGAGTCCGCGAGTTCATCTTCAACGTCGGCCGGGACGCCATCCGATATTCGGGGGGAACGGCGGGCATGCTCGCGTACGTCCCCAACTTCGACTTGACGAACGCGGTGATTGCCTCCTGGGCGGGTGGCGCCGCCCCCGCCTCGTCGGGGACCTGGGCCTCTTCCACCTTTGCAGGAGTCGAGGACCCGCTGGACGAAGGAGACCGTTGGTACCCGCTGCCAACCTATTCCGGGTTCAGGAAGGCGGGGGGCTTTGCCGTCGGCAAGGACGGAGGGCACAACGCCTCGGGCGCATGGAGCATCGCGCCACCCCAGAAGCAGTATTCCGAGGTCACGCTGGGCACGGTGGCCACGGGCGGCGGTGGTCCGATCGTCCGCATCGACCGCACCAACCCGGGACCGACGGGATGGCTGCTGTTCCTCTGGGCAGACAATCCGGTCGAGTCGGGCGTCTACAAGATGAACCCGGACGGTTCCTTCACCCGCTTCCAACAGTTCACTCCCACGCTCGTTGCCGGAGACAAGTGGAGGCTCACCGCCGACGGGAACACCCTCTCGGTGTCCAGGAACGGCGTCCCGCTGTTCTCCTTCACGACCGACGGCTCGTATCCCACGGGCGACGTCGGGATCGAGACGTTGACCCCGGCGTTCACGCTCGTGGGTTGGGAAGGCGGAGACGTCAACGGACCCGCGGTCCCGCCGACGATCGCGAGCTTCACCCCTACGGCGGGACCTGTGGGCACCAGCGTCACCATCAGCGGCACGAGCTTCACCGGCGCCACCGCGGTGGCGTTCAACGGGACGAGCGCGACGTACCCGGTGACCTCGGCCACGTCGATCCAGGCGACCGTGCCCGCGGGCGCCACGACCGGCACACTGACCGTGACGACGCCTTCGGGAACCGCCACCAGCGCCGCCGCGTTCACCGTGGTCACTCCGCCGGCCATCGCGAGCTTCTCGCCTGCCAGCGGACCGGTCGGTACGAGCGTCACGATCAACGGCGCGAACTTCACGGGCGCCACGGCAGTCGCGTTCAACGGAGTGAGCGCGAGCTTCACCGTGGCCTCCGATAGCGCGATCCAGACGGCAGTGCCGGCGGGAGCGACCTCGGGGCCGGTGAGCGTGACCACTCCTCAGGGCTCTGCGACGAGCAGCAGCGCGTTCACCGTGGTCCGCCCACCGACAGTGACCAGCTTCGCGCCTGCGAGCGGGCCGGTG
>JBJMQJ010000539.1:0-2211 GCA_045802765.1 Myxococcales bacterium | reverse complement strand
GCTCTCCGCGTTGCCGACGATGAACATGTCGGGGAGCAGCACCAGGCCGACCGCGCCGAAATGGCCGGAGTCCACGTGGCGCTCCAGCGCGGCGGCGGTGTCGTCCTTCCTCGGATCGACCATCGCCTTGACACCCCTCCAAGGTCGGATGGCAAGCAGCGCGGCCGAGCGGGGTGTCCGAAGCACTTTGTGAAGTCCGCCCCATAAGCAGTTAGTGATGTCCGCTCGTGGGACTTCGCTACGCCACCTTCCGCTTGTGCTGCAGGGCCAGGGGTGTGCCCTGGCGGTCGAAACGGCCGATCAGCTTTCCGTGGAAGCTCACTGCGAGCGTGTCGTCGACGAGCTCGTGGACGAGCACCGGACAGCGGGCGTAGTGGATCCGCTCGGGCGACGGAGGGAGCTGCAGGAAGAGGCGTGCGAAGACGACCGTGTTGTCCTTCTGCACGATTCGTTCGTGCTGCGCCGAGACTAGCAGCTCGAGATCAAGACTGGTGAGCGGTGTAAAGGCCGAGCCCCGCTCGCGTGGGCGCACGCTGAAGCGGCGGTTGAAGTCGGCGATGAAGCTGTCATCGAGGTACCGATTCGCGGACTCGTAGCTGGTGATGCCGTGCAGACGCAGCTCCTGCGGGAGACGTCCCTGCAGCGTGCCGAAACAACGCTCGGAGCGTCCGCGCGCCTCGGGTGTCATCGCGCGGATGTGCTCGATGCCGAGCGCTCGCAGGACACGAGTGACTTGTCCGTGCTGCTCGTCTGCAGGCGCATCGCCGGCCCGTTCGGTGCGGCAGAAGTGGCTTCCCCGGTCGGTGTAGAGCTGGGCGAAGCGCCCGTAGCGGCGAACGATGTGCAGCAACGCTGCCATCGAGGAGCCGACCCCCTCCTGCGGAAAGAAGCGGGCGAAGAGGATGCGACCGTCGGCGTCATCGAGTGCGACGACCAGGTCGTGCGTCGGCAGTTCCGCGATCCACTGGTGGGTCGACGCATCGAGGTGCACGAGCAGGCCGGGTATCGGCCGGCGCTCGCGCTTGCGCAGGTAGCGGCCGACGCCGCTGCACTTGTCGGCGAGCCCGTGAAGCAGCAGCAGGTCGCGAACGTAGGTGTAGGACAGCGCAATGTGGTGTCGCTCGACGAGATGCTCGTGCAGGTGGCGGATGGAGAAGTCGGCGTAGACCTCTCGCCTCAGACGCAGAATTTCGCTCACCGTCTCGTCCGGGACCCGGCGGCGGCGCGGAAGCGCCCGACGACCGTCGCGCAAGGCCTCTTTGCCGAAAATCTCGAACCGCCGGCGTATGCGGCGCATGTGCCTCGCCGTCACGCCCAGGATCGCCGCAGCGTTGAGCCAGCTGATGCTCCCCGCCAGCGCCTTTCCGATCACCTCAACCCTCGTCATGGCTCTCGCCTCGGAGGCCACCTGTCGCTCGTGAGCGGTCACCTGCCCGCTGTACAGGCAGCCTCGGCAAAGCGGACATCACTAACTGCTTATGGGGCGGACATTTCGAGTGCTCTCTACACCGACGATTGGTCTCCTTGACCCTCCCCCCTCTCCATGTTACCTGCGCCGCCTCCGTCCGGGTCGAAAGGGAACGCATGCGTCGCATCTCCGCGCTCGCCGCCGTGTGCCTCCTCCTGCCTTGCGCGGTCCTGGCGCAGACTTCTTCCACGCCGCGGAGCCGGGCCGCCGCCAAGCAGAAGCCCAAGGCGGCCAACCCGTCCGCCGGCGCGGCCGCGCAGCCGACCACTTCGGCGAAGACCGGCGAAAGCGGCACCGCTGCGGCCCCGGAGAATCCTTCGACCTCGACCACGGCGAGCTCGTCGGCGGGAGGCGCGACGGCCACGCCACAGAGCGGCGGCTCGTCGGAGACCGCGGGCCGCGCTCCGCCCGCCAGCCAGGTCGATCCGGAGGAATTCCGGCGCCAGGTGATGGAGGAGGTCCGCCGCGAGCTGCAGAAGACGAAGGACGAGGTGAAGCAGCAGACCTCCTGGATCGAGCAGGACAGCGCCGCGCGCGTGCAGGACAGCGAAGCGGTCGAGTCGCTGCGGCAGCGCGTCAACTTGTTCCAGCCGCACGGGTACCTGCGCCTGCGGGGCGAGTTCCTGAACAACCTGGATCTGGGCCGGGGTCCCGACCTGACGGGACACACGCTCTTCCCCGGGCCGTACATCGGCACCGGCGGCAACCACTCGCAGTCCGACGCGAACCTGCGCTTCCGCTTC
>JBJMQJ010000538.1:0-6707 GCA_045802765.1 Myxococcales bacterium | reverse complement strand
TCGTCCTGGGAGAGGAAGGCGACGCGGCGGGCGCGCTCGCGGCGTGCGAGGGCGAATGCGTCGTCGCCGCGCAGCCGCACCGATCCGGCGGACGGGCGGAGGAGCCCGCAGGCGATCCGCGCGAGGGTGCTCTTGCCCGCAGCGTTGGGGCCGACGAGTCCGACGACCTCGCCCCGTTCGACCCTCAGCGAGATTCCAGCGACCGCTTCCGGCGCATGCGCGGCATGGCGGTAGCGGACCGAGTCGATCGCCAGCAGCGGAACGGTCAGATGCGCCTCCGCAGGAGCAGCACGAAGAGAGGCGCGCCGAGCAGCGCGGTGACCGCCCCCACCGGAGGCTCGGTGCCCAGGCCGCGGAAGAGAGCGCGCGCGATGGCGTCGGCCAGGACGAGGAAGGCGGCGCCGCCCAGCGCGGAGGCGGGCAGCACGACGCGGTGGTCGGGGCCGGCGACGAGCCGCACTGCGTGCGGGACGACCAGGCCGACGAACCCCACGAGCCCGGTGAGCGCGACGGCGGCCCCGACCGCGGCGCTCGCGGCGAAGAACGACAACAGGCGTGTCCACTCGACGTCCACGCCGAGCGCGGCGGCGCCTTCGTCGCCCAAGGCAAGCAAGTTCAGGCGTCCGGCGAGCGCGGTGAGGATGGCCGCCGCCACCAGCACCACCGCGCCGGCGGCGAGGAGGACCGGTTGCGGCTCGTATCCCAGCGTGCCCGCGAGCCAGAGGAGCACCGCCTGCGTCTTCTCCGGCGCGAGCACCGCCTCGAGCGCGATGACCAGCGCCGAGGCGAAGGAGTTGAAGACGACGCCCACGAGCAGCGCGCGCTCCGGATGCAGGCGACCCCGCGCGCGGCCCAGCGTGAAGACCAGCACGGCGGCGGCGAGCGACCCGAGGACCGCGGCGAATTGCGTCGGCAACAGGCCGAGCCATCCGGCGGCCGACACGCCCGCGGCGCCGAGCGTGGTGCCGGTGATGGCGACGGAGAGCGCGGCGCCGATGGCGGCCCCGCCCGACAGGCCGAACACGAACGGATCGGCGAGCGGATTGCGCAAGAGCGCCTGCAGCGCGACGCCGGCGACCGAGAGCCCCGCGCCGACGATGGCGGCGAGCACCACCCGGGGGATGCGCAGGCGATAGAGGACGGTCGCGTCCGGCTCGACGCCGCGGAGCGCGGCGCCCAACGACAGCGTCCCCGCCCCCAGGGACAACCCGACGGCGATCGCCACCGCGACGAGCGGCGCGAGCGCGAGCAAAGCGATCGCGGCGCGGACCGCCGCGGAGCGCCTCACGGCGCGCGCTTCCCGCGCAGCGCGGCCACCAGGTCGTCGAGGCCCTCGGCGAGCCGCGGCCCGGGATGGAGGAGGGCGGTCGATCGCAGCGTCTCGACGCGCGCCCGCGGGATCCCGGGGATCGCGGGGCGGCCCTGGGGCGGCTCGAATCCGCAGATCACCACCACCTCGGGCTGCGCGCGCACGGCCGCCTCGACCGACATCCGCGCGAACGGACGATCGGCATCGCCCGCGGCGTTGACGGCGCCGGTGTCGCGGAGCAGCTCGCCGGCGAAGCCCGCCGGTCCGGCGACTACCAGTGGATCGAGGCCGAAGACGAGCAGCGCGCGGGGGCGCGGACCGTTCGCCGCGGCGTCGCGCACGCGGCCGCGGTGACGCTCGAGCTCGGCGCGCAGAGCGCGCCCGCGCTCCGGGAGGCCGAGCAGCGCGCCGATCTGCTCCATCGCGTCCTCGACCTCTGCAAGGTTGCCGAGCGGGAACGCCTCGACGGGGATGCCGATCCGCGCCAGCGTCTCGACCGGTCCGCGGTTCTCCGGCGCCGGCTGCGCGAGCACCAGGTCGGGGTGGAGGCCCAGCACGGTCTCCGGCTCGGGATCGTTGTACCCACCCACGCGGGTCAGCTTCGCCACGCGCGGGTCGTCGTCGAACCTCGTGACGCCCACCAGCCGATCGCGAGCGCCCAGCGCGAGCACGATCTCGCTCAGGGACGGCGCCAGCGTCACGACGCGCCTCACCTGGGCGGGCAGCGGCGGCCCGAGGTGCTGCCGCGTCACGGCCGCGGCGAGGCACAGCGCAAAAAGCCGCGTCACTGCACCGTCTTCAACTGCGGCGCCACCACGTCGCTCGTCGCGTAGTTCACGACCACCACCGTATCATCGTCCAACGCTTCGAGATTGAACGGGTTGGAGTTGAGCCCCGTGTTGGCCTCGGCGACGACCTTCGCCCCGCCGGGGGCGGCGAGATCGATCTTCTGCACCGTGTTGCTGCCCGACGCGACGGTGTAGAGGAACCGGCCGCGCGCCTTGACGTCCTGCAGGGTTGCCGTCGGGCTCTGGAAGGTGAGCGCGAGCTGCGGCGTGAGCGTCGCGCCCGGGGTGACGAGGGTCAAGGTGTTCTCGTTCGAATTCACCACGGCGATCCGGCCGTCGCCGGTGCCTGCGAGCTCGGTGGGCTGCGCGCCGACCGCGACCGATCCCTTCGCGGCGCCCGTCTGCGCGTCGAACCGGGCGAGCATGCCGGCTTCGGTCGTGGCGCAGAGCGCGTAGAGATCGCCGCCGACGATTCCGATGTACGGAACGAAGGGGCGTCCCGTCGTCGGGCAAGGCACGGCGATCGCGGGATGGGCGTCGTCGGCGCCATCGGCGATGGAAAAGCTGCTTCGCTCGATGCCGAGGATGCGGCCGCCGCCGGAGCCGTCGCCCACCCAGATCTTCGCTGGCGCCACCGCGACGCCGCTCGGAACGACGCCCTCCGGCATCGCGACGGCGCGGACTACCGCGCCGCGGGCAGGGTCGACTTCAAACAAGCCACGCCCGCCGGGGAGCGTGTCGGTGAAGTCCCCGGCGCAGGCGACGTACAGCTTTTGCGAGTCCTCGCGGACCACGCCGGGATTCATGCACTGATGCCGATCGCTCCCGCCGAGGTTGATCACGTCGACCTTCCCGCCGACCGGATCGATGCTGGCGAGGAAACCGGGACCGGCCGGCGCGAACGTGGTCGGATTCGGATTGCTCAGCGTCGCGTACACGCGTCCTCCGAGCTGGGCCGTGTAGAGCGGCCGCGCCTCGCCCGGTTGGCTCGGGTCGTAGGGATCGAGCAGTGCGCCGGAAGGCAAAGCGATGTGCTCCAGCGGCTTCGGCGGCGCATTGCCCCGGCCGCAGGCGAAGAGGCAAAGCGAGAGGACGATTCGGATGCGGCGCATGGCGGCTCCTTTCAGAGTCGCGCCCGGGCGACGACGGCCAGCGAGAGCCCGGGCAACGGGTACTGGAACAGGTCCTGCATCGTGCGGTCGTCGAGCAGGTTCTTCGCCTCGACGTCGATCCACAGGGTTCCGGCGACGCGCGCACCCGCCCCGGCGTTCACCAGGAGCTGCGCCGGAAGGAACGCCGTATCGAACTGGTTGCGCGGCATGGCGGCCGTCGCGTTCGCTTCCGCGTACGATTCGAATCGATCGGCGTGATGGGCCGCGCGGACGAACAGCCGGTGAGGAGGACGGTATGGCAGGGAATGGCCTTCGACGCTGCCCGGCCGCGTGTTGGTCGCCTGCAGAGCGGTGTAGGCGAGCTCGGCGGTGAGACCGTACGGCAGCGTCGCGACCGCCTGCAACTCGAAGCCGTGGATGCGGGCCGCTCCGACGTTGAAGGGCTTGACGGCGGCGGGCGGGAACAGCTCGTAGAGGATGAGGTCCCGGTACCACGAGACGAACGCGCCGGCGGAGACGGTCAGCTTGCCCGACCGGTACGCCACGCCCGCGTCGACGGATCGCCCGTGCTCGGGCGCGAGATCCGCGTTCGGTGCGAGCCCGCCCTGCCGCAGATAGAGCTCGCTGAACGTGGGAACGCGAAACGACAGTCCAGCGCCGGCGCGCAGCTCGATCGGCGCGTTCCACGGACGCACTGTCGTCGCGACCGCCGGGCTCACGCCGGCGTCCTTCCCCACCGCGTCGACCCGCAGCGCGGGGAAGAGCGAGACGGCGCCGAGGCGCACCTCGTCCGAGATCGAGGCGGAGAAGACGCCGCGGCGGTGGAAGCCGGTCCCCTCTCCGGAGGCGCGATCCAGGCCCGCCGTCACGGTCCCGCGCACCCATTGGCGTTCGCCCAGCGGCGCCCCGACCTCGATCTCCCCTCTGCTCGCCGAGGCGCTCTGGAAGGACCGCGGACAGTCGGCGGCGCCGTCGGCGCAGTCGCCGAGCGCGGAGACGCCGCGAAGCTCGATCCGGTCCAGGTCCGTCCAGGCGCGCACCGAGTATGCCGCGGGCCCGGCGGCCCCGCGGAAGCGCGCGCCGAGGAGCCCGCTGCGATCCACCTCGCGCGATCGCTGCGTCGGGCTGGGGGCCGGCCCCGGGAGGCCCCGCTCGCCCATGGAGCCCTCGAAGAGCACGTCGAGCCCCGTTTCGGCGCCCATCGGCCACCCGCCGCGGAGCAGGGCGGAGCCGCGCCACGAATCGGCGTTCTCGCGGCTGAACTCGTAGTACGGAGAGCCAGACACCTCCGGCGTCAGCTGCTGGTCGTAGGGAAAACGGGCTGCGCTCCGGTCGAGCTGCAGCGCGAGAAGCCCGCCGCCTCCATTGCTCCACGGCACGCTCGCGCTGCCGCTCGCGCCGAAGGTGCCGAACGAGCCAGCGTTCAGCCGCGCCTCGCCGGCGAATCGATCGGTCCGCGCCCTGCGAGGCACCAGCTCCACGACGCCGCCCAGCGCGCCCGCGCCGAACTGGGCGCCGAGAACGCCGCGGCTGATGACGAGCCGATCGAGGAGAGAAGCGGGCAGCGTCGCCAGATCCACGGCGCCGCCTCCGGGCCCGTGGAGGGGGATCCCGTCGAGCAGGACCAGCGATTGATCGGCGCTGGCGCCTCGCAACGAGAGGGTGGTCGCCTGGCCCGGGCCGCCCAACGAGTGCAGCGAGACTCCGGGAGAGGCGCTGAGCATCTCCGCGACCGAGCGCACTTCGCCGGCGAACTGGTCGGCCAGGATCACCGTCGACTGCGCAGCGGGCGCGCGCGTCGAGCCGGGCGCGCCGGTCACCACGATGTCGACCGGTTCCGCCTCGGGCCGCGCCTCCTCCGCGCGCGCTCGCCAGGGTGCCGCGGCGAGCGCGATGGCCGTCAGGGCGGGTGGGGCGAAGCGGATGGACCGCCGGAGGGCGGCGAAGGCGCGCGGCACTGATCTCCCCTCTTTCTCGCGAAGAGGCGGATCGCTGCTGTGCGCCGCCAGGCAGGTCTCCTGGCTCCCGGGTGTGCAGCGAGCAAACGGCTCGCCGCGCGCCGTCCCCGCCTTCCCCGGCCCTCCGTGGGGTCGAGTGGCTCGAGCGGGACTGGCTCCCCGGCTACAGTGGCGGGACCGCGCCGGCTTTCGACCGGCTTCCCTCGAAGGCCCTCTCGGGCGCCACGGCGGCGGGTCAAACTGTGCGGGCCCTCCTACGCCCGCGCGGCGCACAGGTCAAGGCCAGCCCGCGTCGCATTGTGGGACCCCTCTCATCCTGGAACGCGCCGCGCGGGCGCGCGCAGAGTGGACCGCGGTGGCATGGCACGTGCTCTGGCACGGTGCGTGGCCGCACTGGAGCGGCCGGGCGGGGAGGAGCGATGGACAACCAGGCCAGCGTGGTCCCGATGCAGCCGGTGGGGCCAACCGAGAACGGCGCGTGGAAGAAGCCGTGGATCGCCTACAACATCATCGACAAGCCGGGGTTGCGGAATCGGATCTGGAGCCGGGTCGGCATGGCCTGGCTGAACCGGGACGGATCGATCAACGTCGTGCTCGATTCGCTGCCTCTCGGCGGCCGGATCCAGCTGCGCGAGGACGACCGCGATCGCCGCAACGAGCCGCGCGGACCGGGGCCGCTGGCCATGGCCGCGCAGGAACCGCAGGAGTAGCGGAACGTGCAGCTAGCGCTGCTCATCGGGCTTCTCGCGACCGCTCCGCCGGGGCCGGCGCGGCCCGGGCCTGCTGCGGAGGCGCGGAGCGCGCGCCCCCGAGCCCCGCCCGGCAAGCCGGCGGTGACGGGTGTGCTGAACGTGAACCGCGCCAGCGAGGCCGAGCTGCGGCTCCTGCGCGGGATCGGCCGCGGCCGCGCGCACGCCATCGCCGAGCGCCGGAGCAAACGGCCGTTCGCGAGCCTCGAGGAGCTGGCGCGCATGAAGGGGATGAAGGGAGTGGTGCAGAAGCTCCGTCCGCACCTCGTTGTCCAGGGCGACACGACCTTGCGCCCTCTTCCGCACCAGCCCGGAGCTCGCCGACCGTGATCTTCTGGGCCGTCCATGGGGGAGCGAACTGTCACGATTGATCCCATCGTGCGCGGTGACCGGCAGCGCAGTGGCTTACTGGGCATCGGCCGTCTTCCGTTCGCGTGGTGTCGTTTGCCGATCATGAGATGGCGTGGGCCTTGGCAGCGCGCTACGTCCAGTCCGAGCGGCGCCACGCGCGTCGACAAAACGGCACCCGCGTCGCGCGCACGCGTTCCAACTTGTCCCGGACAAGTTGCCTGGCCCTGCTCGTGTGAGCGGCAGGGGGCTGCGCCACGCCAACGGCGAGGCGCCGGATCGAAGAAGGGTGCCGTAACTGGCGGAGCGGTCCGTGTCCGTCAATGCATCGGAAGCAAATGCGGCGCGGGGCCGGACACGTCGATCTTGCCGAACTGCGCTTCGTACTTGGCGACGTTGTCCTGCAGCGCGAGCAAGAAGCGCTTCATGTGCTTGGGGCTGTT
>JBJMQJ010000537.1:0-7357 GCA_045802765.1 Myxococcales bacterium | reverse complement strand
CCGCGGCTTGAGCCATAGCTGCACCCGGGCGCGGTCGGGGAGCGGAAACCCCGCGCGGCGGAAGCTGTGCAGCGTCCCGTCTTCCATCCCCGCGTGCCGGCCGGTGACGTAGAGGACCTGCCCGCCGGCGCCGAGCACGCGTTCCAGATAGTCGCGCGCGCCGGCGATCGGCTCGTCGTCCCGGCAGTACTCGCTGGTGAAGAACCGCTCGAACCAGAAGCGGCGGAGGTCGGGATGGAGCCTCTCCACCTGCTCGGGGGGTAAGCCGCACAGGCGCATGGTGTCGCGCAAGTCCCAGGAGACGACCGCGTCGGCGGTGCAAGTCGCGAGCCCGGCGATCCCGCGCGCGAGCCCGAACTCGCGCACGATGCGCGCCTGGCGAGGCTTGTTGGAGAGGATGGTGGAATCGAGATCGAAGGCCGCCGCCGGTCGTCCGGGCCGGATCGCGTCCAGAGCCTCCTGGAGGATCCGCGTCTGGTCGGACGGCACCGCGCGCGCGCCGGACGGGACGTCGATCTTCACCAGGCCTCGATACCAGAGCGCCCCGAGGTGGGCAAAGCGGTTCCGCTGCAATGGAATCATGTTGCCCATCTGACGCAACGGCGACCGCGGAAGCCGCCAACCGCCAGCCGCCGCCACCAGCGGCACTTGGCCCGCGCCTCGCAATCGGTTGGGGCCCCGCGAGCGGGGCAGGGAGACGGGCGATGGGCGGCTCTTTGCGGATGCTGGCGGTGGCGTTCTGCGCGGTGGCGGTCGCCTGCGCGCGCGGCGGTGAAGTCGCGCCGCCGCCGGTGACTGATGGTGGCGGACCGATCGGCGGGTCCGACGCGGGAATTCCGGATGCCGGACCTCCGGATGCGGGACCTCCGGACGCCGGACCTCCGGATGCGGGACCTCCGGATGCCGGTCCCACCTTCGGTGGCCCCGGGCCGTGGCCCATGCACGACCAGACGTTCGGCAGGGCCGACGGAATCGTCGAAGTCGGATTCGGCGACGGGGTCGTGGGAACGAGCACCGACGAAACCCAGAACCTCTGGGTCGCGACGCATGACGCGCTCTACCTCCTGCGCCCCGGCGATTCGAAGTTCCGCCGCTACGTTGCCAGCGATGGTTTGCACCTGCAATCGAACCCGCAGACGTACTGCGACAGCTGGGCGCCGGACAAGGCCTGCCCGATAACGGGCACGGCCGCGAACCCGGGCATCAGCGAGATCGTCGGCGGAGGACCGAACGAGGTTTTCGTCGGTTACTTCGGCATCGACGAAACCCCTGGGCACGAGCCGAACTTCACCGATCCGAACCGCCACAGCGGGAAGCTCGACCGCGTGCGGCTCAAGCCTGACGGCTCGCTCGAGGTCAACCGGTTCGACATGGTCTCCGGCGTGACGACCGAGTTCTGGCACAACCGCACGGTCCAGCGGCTCGTCTACGATCACTTCTTCCATCCGCACACGCTCTACGTCGGCACGAACCATGGCGTGGACATGATGCTACCGGACAAGTTCCGGCTGCCCAAGCCCGAGGAGTGGTTCAACGACGTCAACAAGGAATGGATGAGCGACCACGTCCACCCGCAGGTCTGCTTCCATACTCGTTGCGGCGCAGGCGAAAGCGGTCTTCGGCTCGGCGATTGGCGCGGCCTCGCGCCTTCGCCGGACGGACACCTTTGGGTGGCGGGGCGTTGGACCGCGGGGAAGGTGCAGTACACGTCCGACCTGAGCAGATGGTTCGAGAATCCGCGAGTGCCAGGCTCCTTCAAGCCGGAAGACCAGCAGTTCATCACGGCGTTCGGCGACGAGTACCTCGGCAACTGCTCGGGGAACAGGCCCGTGTTCTGTCCGCCGCTCGAGGGCGACCCCGTCGCGCTCAGCGCGGTCTCCATCGCCCCGACCGGCCTCGTCTGGTTCGCCAGCGGTCCATACTACTACACGGCGGACGACAGGAATTACGGAGTCGCTTCCTACGACGGCCACACGTTCACTTACTACGATCCGATCCGCGATCTGGGAATGGTCGAGTCGAACGTTCGAGACCTCATCGCGTTGCCTGACGGCCGGCTCGTTCTCGCTGGCCCGGACTCCGGGATCGTCTTCTGGGATCCGGTCAAGAAGACGAGCAAGTCGATGCGCGGAGGCAGCGGACTGCCTGACGACCACGTCAACCGCCTCGAACTCGACACGATGGTGAGCCCGCCCATCCTGCACGTATCCACGCGGAACGGGGCGACGTCGATCCGGGTCGTGCCGTGAAGCGCGCCGCGCTGCTGGCGGTCTTGACCGGCTGCAGCGGCGCGTTCGGTCCGGGCTCCGACTCGGCGTCGGTGGCGAGCGGGCCCGGACCGTGGTCGATCGGAAACGTGAGCTACGGCTCGGCGGACGGTATCCAGGAGACGCCGGTCGTGGGCCTGTCGACCGACGCGGCGCAGAGCCGATGGCTCGCGACCAACGCGGCGCTGTACCTGCTCAAGCCCGGCGAGACCCGCTTCCGGCGCTTCGACGCGCGGGACGGGTTGCACCTCCCGTCCAATCCGGTCCGCTACTGCGACAGCGACTTCAGCGGAGGCGACCGGGCCTGCCCGATCTTCGGCGCGGCGGTGCCGCCCGGGATCCGCACCCTCGTCGGCGGCGGCAGCGGCGAGGTGTTCGTCGGGTACCATGGCCGCTCCGCCGGGGCGGGCGACTGGACCGATCCCGACCGGCACAGCGGCAAGATCGACCGCGTACGCCTGAAGAACGACGGGTCCCTGCAGGTGGACCGGATGGACCTGGTCTCCAGCGTCAGCGCGCAGTTCTGGGAGAACCGGAGGATCGAGCGGCTCCTCTACGATCACGCCCGCCGCGAGCTGTACGCAGGGACCAACCACGGCGTCGACCGCCTGCAGCCGGACGCGTTCCGCAGCCCAAGGCCAGGCGAGTGGTTCCTCGCCGCCACGCACGAGTGGCTCAGCGACCACCTCCATCCGCGGGTCTGCTTCCACACGGCGTGTACCGGGGACGAGAGCAAGGACACGCAGATGATCGGCGACTTTCGCGGGCTCGCGCTCGCTCCAGACGGCGACCTGTGGGTGGCGGGGAAATGGACCGCTGGGAAGATCCGCTGGACCCAGCAGCTCTCGCAATGGCACGCGCGGACAGGCGCGGACACCTTCGCCATCGCCTTCGGCGACCCGTACGACCCGGCGACCGGCAGGAATCCGCCGGTCTTCCGGCCGCCGCGGGAAGGAGACCCGATCGACCTATCGGCGGTGACCGTCGCGAAGGATGGGACGGTGTGGTTCGCTAGCGGACCGCAGAGCTCCGGCGCCCGCGCCTACGGGATCGCTTCCTGGGACGGACATGCGTTCCGGTACTTCGATCCGGTGAGGGACGCGGGGCTGCCCGAAGCGAACGTGCGCGACCTGGTCGCCCTCCCCGACGGGCGGTTGGCGCTGGCGAGCTTCTCCGCGCTGGTCCTGTGGGACCCGCCGGCGGGCCGGCACACCGTGGTCGGCGGGATCCCGGGCGGATCGATCCAGCTGCTCGAGTTGGACCGCCGGGTCACCCCGGCGACGCTGCACGTGGCCACCGAACAGGGCGCGGCCGCGCTGCGCGTCTTGCCATAGACGACCGTCGGGCGCTTGCGGTCCGGCGCCAGTTCCAGCAAACCTAGGCGCGGTGCTCCTGGGATGGAACGCGCTGACGTGTGTCGCGCTGATCGCGGCGGGCGCCCTGGCGCGCATCGAGAAACGTGGCGAGCTGCGCTGGGCCGGCGATCTGCAGGGCGGGGAACCCTACGTCTATCGCGATCCGGCGGACCCCTCGAGGCTGGAGGGGTTCGAGGTGGAGATCGCGCAAGGCCTGGCGAAGCGCCTCGGGGTGCGGCAGCGCTTCGTCCAGAACGACTGGAGCACGCTCCTCCCCTCGCTCGTGCGCGGCGACTTCGACGTGGCGATGAACGGCATCGAGGACACGCCGGCGCTCCGCGCGCAGGCGCTGGTGACGCGGGCGTACTACGCCTTCTCCGAGCAGCTGGTCGTCCGGCGCGGGTTTCCGCTGCGCACGCTCGCCGCGCTGCACGGCCACCGGGTCGGGACGCTCTCCGGTTCCCTGGCGCACGCGATCCTGCGGGAGACGCCCGGGATCCAGGTCGTGCTGTACGGCGGGCAGGAAGAGCCGTACCGCGACCTCGAGCTCGGCCGCACCGACGCGGTGCTGCTCGACTCGGTGATCGCCGCCCGGTACGGGCTCGGCAAGCCGGCCCTGGAGCTGGCCGATCCGGACGTGGCGCGGGGCACGTACGTGATCGCGGTCCGCCTCGGGGAGACGGAGCTGCGCGATGCGCTCGACGGCGCGCTCGCCGATCTGCAGGCGCGCGGAGAGCTGGAATCGATCTTCGCGAAGTACCACCTCCCCGCGCAGCCGGCTTCCGGCGCGGAGCCGCCGGCGCACCCGCAGGCCCGCTTCGACTCCGCGCAGGTGCTGCTCTTCCTGCGCGGCGCGGCGGTCACCCTGCTCGTCTCCATCCTGGCGATGGCGCTGGCCGTGCCGCTCGGCCTGCTGCTCGCGCTCGCGCGGCTGTACGGACGGCCGCCGGCGCGAGTGGCGGCGCACTGGTACGTCGAGCTGTTCCGCGGCACTCCCGTGCTGCTGCAGCTCTATCTGCTCTATTACGGCCTGGCCCCCCTGGTGCACCTCGACGCGCTCACGGCCGCGATCGTCGGGCTGGGGATGAACTACGGCGCGTACGAGGCCGAGGTGCACCGCGCCGCGCTGGGGGCGATCCCGTCGGGACAGGCGGAGGCGGCGGCCGCGCTGGGGCTGACGCGCGGCCAGCAGCTCCGGCTCGTCCTTTTGCCGCAGGCGCTCCGCACGGCGCTGCCGGCGATGACGAACGATCTCATCTCGCTCCTCAAGGACAGCTCGCTGGTCTCGGTGATCACGGTGGTGGAGCTCACCAAGCAGATGACGATCACCGCCGTCGACGTCCGCTCGTGGGCGCTGCCGGGGCTTCTCTGCGCGGCCCTGTACTTCGGGATGAGCTACCCGCTGGCGCGCCTCGCCGCGCGGCTCGAGGCGCGCCTGGGCGCGCAGCATGGCGTCGCCGTGCTGAGCGAGGCGGCGGCGTGAGCGCCATCCTCGTCGAAGGGCTGCGCAAGGCCCACGGCGCGCGCCAGGTTCTGCGCGGCATCGACGCCGCCGTGGCCCAGGGGGAGACGATCGCGCTGGTCGGACCTTCGGGAGGGGGCAAGAGCACCTTCCTGCGCTGCCTCAACGGGCTGACCTCCTTCGACGCGGGCGCCGTGCGGATCGCGGGCGTGGAATTGCGGCCGCGCACGCCGCCGGACGCGCCCGACCTTCGCGCGCTGCGCTCGCGCGTGGGGATCGTCTTCCAGTCCTTGAACCTCTTCCCGCACCTCACCGCGATCGAGAACGTCTCCCTCGCTCCGGTGCACGTGCGCAAGGAAGCGCCCCACGAGGCGCGGGCGCGCGCTGCGGACCTCCTCGCGCGCGTCGGCCTCGCGGACCGGGCGGAGGCCCGGCCGGCGGAGCTGTCGGGCGGGCAGCAGCAGCGCGTCGCCATCGCGCGCGCTCTCGCCATGCGACCCGACGTGCTCCTCCTCGACGAGCCGACGAGCGCGCTCGACCCGCAGATGCGAGGCGAGGTCCTCGCCGTCCTGCGCGATCTCGCCCGGAGCGGCGGCATGACCATGCTGGTGGTCACGCACGAGATGGCCTTCGCCCGCGGCGCGGCCAGCCGGGTCTGGGTCTTCGACGACGGACGCCTGGTCGAGGACGGCCCGCCGGCGCAGGTGTGCGACAGCCCGCAAAGCGAGCGCGCCCGCGCCTTCTTCGCGCACGGGTGATCGCCGCCCGCGTTGAAGTACTCTGCGCGCCTCCCTTTCCCAGGAGGACGCGATGCCTGTCATCCAGTGCGACATCCGCGAAGGTCGGACCGAGGAGCAGAAGCGCGCGCTCGCGCGGGAGATCACCCGCGTGGTCCACGAAACCATCGATGCGCCGCTCGAGTACATCTACGTGCTGATCCGCGAGACGCCGGGGTTCAATCACGTCAAGGCGGGAAAGCACCTCCCGGACTGGGAGGCGAAGAAGCGGTGACTCGCGCGCGACGAGACGAGTGACGCACTGCGTCCCGCCGCGCGGCGGATAGGACGATTCGTGGCAGCACAACGTCCCGTCCGGTCGGCCAACTTACGTATGCTGGCCATTTGCGATTGACAGGCTTCGCGCGCTCGCTTCGCAAACGGTTGCGAGCATCATCGCACTGGCCGTGTAGGCTGCCGCAGACGCGTGGAGAGCATTGCAGTGGCGCTCGTTCACCGCGCGACCCGGCCTGTCCTCCGCTGCGCACGTGTGGCCACCGGAAGCCCCTCGACCATCGTGCGCAAGCTTCCGAGCCGCCCTTCTGCGCCCGACTCAGCCACGTTGTCGTGCGGGAATGCCGATGCGGCAGCGCCGCCCGAGGCGGCGCCTGCTCTCGCGTTGGTACCCCCAACCGCGCCACTGCCCCGACGCGATGAACGACGGGCACCGACACCGCTGTCCGACGACACGTTCAAATTCCAGTTCACCGCGTCTCGCGCGTGTCATGACAAGTTCCGCCAGGCCCAGGATCTGCTCCGCCATCGAGTCCCGAACGGAGACGTGGCCAGAATCTTCGAGAGGGCGCTCGACTTGCTGAGCGAGCATGTGAAAGAAGGAGCGATTCGCCACGGGGCGGAAGGCGCGACAGCGTCCGACCGAAGAGGCGGAACCATCGTCTTCGCGCCACATCCCTGACGCCACCAAACGTGAGGTCTTCGAGCGCGATGGCGGCCGGTGCCTCACGATTAGTTACTTCTCGGCGCCTTGGGGGGGGCGTGACGTCCATCTCCGAGGAGAAGCCATCTTGGTCTCGGTTGCTGTTCAAGGTGGATTTTCCGAGCCGGCGGTGCGGCGGAGAACTCCATGCTGCCGGCCGCCTTTCCGACGCGCTGCGTCCCGTCCCGGGACGGATAACTTTCGCACTCACCCGACGAAATCCCCTCCGCCGGCGCGCGGCGGTCCACCGATGGGCGGGCTCGCTTCATGAACAGCGGACCGTACATCTTCTCCGCGGCGTGTTGATTGTGGGCTCGGCAAAGCAGGCGGATCCGATCTGCGCGGTGGAGACGCGTTCGAGCGAAGCCGTCGATGTGATCGAATTCCAAGCCGCCCGTCTCGCTGCATTTACGCCCCTCCCCGTCGGTGAACGTGCAGCGGCCGCCGTCGCGTTCGAAGACCTCGCGCTTGATCGCGTCCGGGATGTGACGCGAAGACGATTCAGGTACGTCCTCGGGCCGAGCCGGTCGCGCCTTTCGACCCGTGCCGAACCGCTCCTT
>JBJMQJ010000536.1:0-8869 GCA_045802765.1 Myxococcales bacterium | reverse complement strand
GGTGGTCGGATCGGATCGGGAAGTGAACTTGCTCGAGCTCGAGGTGGACGAGAGCTGCCGCCGCCTCCTCGCGCTGCGGCAGCCCGCGGCGAGCGACCTGCGCTTCATCACCACGGCGCTGAAGATCGTCGTCGACCTGGAGCGCATCGGCGACCTGGCGGTCAACATCGCCGAGCGCGCGATCGACTTGAACCAGTCCCCTCCGCTGCGCCCGGTGCACGATCTGACCCGGCTGGAGCAGCTCTGCCAGACGCAGGTCCGCAAGGCGCTCGACGCGTTCGTCGATGCCGACGTAGACAAGGCGCAGGCGGTGATCAAGGACGACGATCTGCTCGACGCGCTCTACCACAACCTCTTCAACGAGCTGCTCGCGCTGATGATGGAGGACCCTCGCAACATCCGCCGCGCGAACGGCTTGCTCTTCGTCGCCAAGCACCTCGAGCGCCTCGGCGATCACGCCACCAACGTGGCGGAGATGGTCGTCTACATGGTGCGCGGCACCGACGTGCGCCACCCGCACAGCCGCGAGAACACCGGGCAGCCGTAGACGTACGCGATCGTAGCCGCTTGGGAGGGCGTCTCACGACGTGGTCGCAGACGACGTGGGTGGATTCAACTCACTCGAGAAGCTCTACGCGCTCGCAAATTGTATTCCGACGGGCCCGGATGTGCCCCTCGGCCTCCAATGCGCGCCCGACCACTGCGCGATCCATCTCCCGCACGAGCACCTCGACGGAGGGGTACACGACCTCGCTCAAAACCCACGGCCGATCCTGTCGCAGCGTTGCGAACAGCGAGAACGGCTCCTGCCCCTTCCTGATGATGGAGACGACGGGAATCTTGTAGGCGGGAACGATGGCGGCGAGCTCCGCCGGGACGGAGCGCGGGTCGGTGAGGTCAGCAATCACGAATCGGCTGAGGCCCGCCAGGATCTTGACCGTTTCCAGGGTGTCCAGGTGAGACGGCCCCTCGAAGTCGAACACGATCGGAACGTGCTTGTTGTCACGAAGCCACTCGCGAATACGGTCCAGCACCTCCTTATACGCTGGCGATTCGAAGCGCCCCAATATCAACACGGCCTGACGACCGACGGTATCGACGACTTCTCGAATGTTCTTGTTGTGAAGCAATAGATAGATGAGTTGCGCGACTCGCAGATCGTCGACGATGACGCGACGCAGTCCGCGTCGCTGCCCATCATTGCTTTCGTTCTCATAGAGGATCACGAGGTCCTTCTGGATCGTGTGCTCGTCTATCCTCAGATCCCAGGCGGACAAACCATAGATCCGACACCCGACGAGCTCGGCGCCCCTGAAGTCCGTCTTGGCTAGCTGCGTGCCCTGGAGGTTTGCCGACCGGAGGTTGGCGTGTTGCAGATTGGTTTCGTACAGGTCCGTCCTGCAGAAGTTGGCTTTCGTCAGATTTGCATTCGACAGGTCCGCTCCAGCCAGATTTGCCTCGTGGAAGTTTGCCCCGACAAGCGTGGTGTTGCTTAGATGTGAGCCAATCATGTTTGCATTGGCAAGGTTGGCGCCGCTCAGTTCCTCCCGGTCGAGGCGGCCTTCATAGAGCAAAGGGCGTAATCCAGGTTGGCCCCGGCGCCATTCATTCCACGGTCTCGCGCCGCGCCTGAGAACCTTCACGTGCTCGTCCCTGATGGCGTCGCGATTCCTGGCGTCTGCTGAAGCGTCGACGTAACGCTGGGCGTGCTGGACCAAGGCGTCGGTGTTGGCGCTCACCAAATCCGAAAGAGGCGCTCCCTCGAGAGTGGACGGAAGTGGAATTTCGTAGCCATCGACCGTCAGGCGCGGAATGTCAGTGTCAAACTCGACGCTGAGGCCACGGTAAAAGAATGCTTTCGACATCGCAGACCTCCGACCGGAATCCCATGCGCTTGGAAAAAAGGCGGGCGGCCACCGGCCCACCGAGCACTGCTTGAATCGTGTCCTCTCCCCCGGCGCGCTCTCTGTACGCCTCTCGGATAGAACACGCCAGAGCGCCGCACTCGGGGATGCGCCCCGCTCCATGTGTGATCCGGCGGTCGCCCTATGCCGGTGGCGTCAGAGCTGGGCGCTGGTCAGCCAGCGCTTGTTCTGCTCCGTCCCGTCGAACTGCTGCGTCGTCTTGAACTGCTCCCACTTGCCACCCTGCGCGGCGGGCCTGGTGCGCTCGAGCAGCGTGCGCCGCTCGTCCTCGGTCAGGGGCTTGAAATTGACGCCGAGGTAGAGCGCCTGCTCCAGGACGCCCTCGCTGTCGCAGCCCGTAATGGTGACGTTCACCCCGGGGACGCTCATCGCGTAGCGCAGGCACTCCTCCGCCGTGGCGGCCCCGCTCTGCAGGATCAGCCCGGCGCCCATCGGCTTCATCCCCAGGATCGCCACGCCGTCCTGCAGCGCGACGGGCATCACCTCGCGCTCGAAGCTGCGGTAATGCGCGTCCAGGACGTTGAGCGGCATCTGCACGATGTCGAAGTGGAACCCGTGCCCGCGCGCCACGTCGAGCATGTGGCGGTGGATGTCCGGATCCTTGTGCCCGGTGAAGCCGATGAAGCGCAGCTTGCCGGCCTTCTTCGCCGCGACGAGCGCCTCGACGGTGCCACCCGGCGCGAAGCACTTCTCCGGATCGTCCGGCCGGATGACCTCGTGGATCTGCACCAGGTCGATCGTGTCCGTCTGCAGCCGCTGCAACGACTGCTCCAGTTGCTCGCTCGCCGACTTCGCCGTCCGCCCGTCCAGCTTGGTCATCACGAACGCCTTGGGCCGCCACCCGTCGCGCAGCGCCTTGCCCATTCGGCGTTCGCTCTCGCCGCCGTTGTAGTCCCAGCAATTATCGAGAAAGCTCATCCCGTGATCGAGCGCGGTGCGCACCATGCGGACCGCTTCCTGCTCGGGCGGCAGCCCCAGGTGGTACCCGCCCAGTCCCACGATGGAGGCGTCGACGCCGGTCCGCCCGAGTCTGCGCGTGGGCACCCGCGCGCCCGCCGGAATCTTGTACTTGCCCTTGGGGACGCTCCCAGTGGGCGCGCCGCCCGCCTGCTTCGCCGCCTGCGCCGTCCGAGCCATGAGCACGCCTCCCGCTGCCGCCTGCAGGAACCTCCGCCTCGAGGCCATGGGGAAACCTCCCGCGTCGGAGGCTGCGCATGCTGCGCCAACGCGGCATCCCACGCAACGTCCGCCTGGCGTACGCTGCGCCCGGCATGGCCAGCGACACCGCCGCGCAGCAGCCCATCGCGAGCGAGTCGGGGCTGCGCTTGCAGGCCGTCGTCTTCTGCCTCGTCGCGGCGTCCTTCACCGCCGTCTACATCACCCAGCCCGTCCTCCCGGTCCTCCAGGTCGAGTTCGGAGTGAGCGAGACCAAGGCGTCGCTCACCGTCTCCTCGGTGATCCTCGGCATCGCTCTGGCCAACCTGCCTTTCGGGGTGCTCGCCGACCGCTACCCCATCCGTCCCATCCTGCTCGGCGGCGCCACCGTGGTGAGCGTGGCCAGCCTGCTCTGCGCCGCGGCGAAGGGCATCTGGCTGCTCATCGCCGCGCGGTTCGTGCAGGGGCTGTTCATCCCCTCGCTCACCACCTGCCTCGCGGCGTACCTTTCGCGCAGCCTGCCGCTTTCGCGCCTCAACGTGGTGATGGGCTCGTACGTGTCGGCCACCATCGCGGGAGGCCTGGGAGGGCGTCTTCTCGGCGGCTGGATCCACCCGCCGCTGCACTGGCGGTACGCGTTCGTGACCTCGGCGGCGCTGCTCGTCGCCGCGGCCGCCGCCGCCGCGCGTGGTCTGCCGCGCGAGCCTGCCGAGCGGCCTGCCGAACAGCAAGGCGCGGGATTCGCCCAGCTGCTCTCTCGTCCCGAGGTGCTGCGCGTGCTCGCGGTGTCGTTCACCGCCTTCTTCGTCTTCTCCGCGACGTTCAACTACCTGCCGTTCTACGTATCGCGACCGCCGATCAGCGCTCCCCTGAACGTGCTGACGCTCCTCTACCTCGCCTATGTCGTCGGGATGGCCGCCGGTCCGCTCGCGGGCAAGCTGAGCAACCGGTTGGGGAGCGGTCCGACGATGATGCTCGGCTCGGCCGTGCTCGCGATCGCCATTGCGTGCACGCTGGTGCCTTCGCTCGAGGTCATCGCGCCGAGCCTCGCGTTCATCTGCGGCGGGTTCTTCGGCGTGCACGCGGCCGCGCTGGGCACCTTGAATCGCAGGGTCACCGGGAGCCGCGGCCGCGCGAACTCGCTCTACGTGCTCTTCTACTACCTGGGTGGCGCGGCGGGCATCAGCGCGACTGGGTGGGCGTACTCGCATGCCGGCTGGCGCGGCGTGGTAACGCTGGCGATCGCGGTGCTCACCATTCCCCTCGGGGTCGGGTTGTACGAGAGGGCCGAGCAGAAGCGCGCCGCTTGAGAGTCAGCGAGAATCGGGCCACTCGTTGCCGTCCGGGTCGATCGGCCCGCGCTGCGGATTCACGATGCAGAAGCGTTGCCCGGTCGGCGCTTCCATCACCCACCACCGTTTCACGAACGCGATGCGCTTCGCGCCGAGCGCCTCGAGCCGCCGAGCCTCGGCCTCGAGATCGTCGCTCTCGATGTCGAGGTGGATGCGGCTCGGGTGCGTGACTTGCTGGACGAGCAGCATGGGCTCCTCGGGACGGGCGCGCAGCTCCCGGTAGTTTTCGTTCCCGGGACCGGCGGAACCGGCGGCCCTGCCGAGCGCCCGGCTCCAGAACCGCGCTGCGTCGTCGATGTCTCCGCCCTGGCAATCGATCACGAACGTCGACAGCCTGCTCCTGTGCATGTGCTTCTCCTCGCGCGGTGCCTCGCCGCTCGAACTCGCGCCGGCTTGTAGAGTTGCACGGCGAGGAGCAGCATGTCTCGCAGACGAGGTCGGCGCGTCCAACGAGCGCCCGCGAGGCCGGCCATGGTGCAACTGCCCATCAAGCGAACGATCGATCGGATCCCCGGCGGGATGATGATCGTGCCGCTCTTCTTCGGGGCCATCATCCGGACCTGGGCGCAAGGAGTGCCGACGTTCTTCGGGTCCTTCACGGGAGCGCTCTTCACCGGCGCGCTGACCATCCTGGCGATCTTCTACGTGTGCATGGGCTCGACCATCGAGTTCAAGGCGACGCCCTACATCGTCAAGAAGGGCGGGGCGCTGTTCGCGGCCAAGGTCGGCGCGGCAATCGTCGTCGGAATCGTGCTCGGCCGCTTGCTGGGCGAGGCGCCGGTGCCGAACGGCGTGCTGGCGGGCCTCTCCACGCTGGCGGTGGTGGCGGCGATGAACGACACCAACGGCGGCCTCTACATGGCGCTGATGGGGCAGTTCGGCGCGCCTCGGGACGTAGCGGCCTATACGATCATGAGCATCGAGTCGGGACCCTTCCTCACCATGGTCACGCTCGGCGTGGCGGGTCTGTCGGCGTTTCCCTGGCAGGCGCTGGTCGGCGCCATCCTCCCTCTGGCCGTGGGCATGCTGCTGGGGAATTTCGATCGGCAGATGAAGGCATTCCTCTCGCCAGCGGTTCCGGTGCTGATCCCGTTCTTCGCGCTAGCGCTCGGCGCCAACATCGACCTGAAGACCGTCTGGAAGGCGGGGCTCCTCGGCGTCGGTCTGGGCATCTTCGTAGTCGTGGTGACAGGCATCGTGCTGTTCTTCACCGACCGCCTCACCGGTGGAAATGGCACCGCGGGGTTGGCGGCCGCCTCGACTGCGGGGAACGCGGCTGCCGTCCCGGCGATCGTCGCCGCGGCGAACCCGGCCTACACGCCGGCCGCCGCGAGCGCCACGATCCTGGTCGCCACCAGCGTGGTGGTGACGGCGATCCTGGTCCCCGTCATCACGGCCTGGTGGTTCCGGCGGATGCAGGCGCGGGGGACCGTCCCGGCGCAAGCCGCGGCGGTGCACCCGTGACCGACGTGACCGTCGTCGCCGACGATCTGACCGGCGCCGCCGATTGCGGGATTGCCTTCGCGCTCGCCGGTTTGCCCACGTTCGTCTCGATCGGCAATGCGCCCGCGCCCGACTCGGCGCAGATCGTCTCCGTCGATACCGATACGCGCCGTCTCGGAAGCGGGGAGGCTGCGCGGAGAGCCGGGGAGGCGGCGCGCGACGCGTACCGCAGGGGCTCGCGACAGCTCTACAAGAAGATCGATTCCACTCTCCGCGGTCACGTGGCCGCCGAGCTGGCGACCACCTTCCGGGCAGCGGCCGATTCGGCCGGCGGCGAGGCGCCGCTCGTCATCCTGGCGCCCGCGTTCCCGGGCACGGGGCGGACCACGCGCGACGGGCAGGTGATGGTCTCCGGCGTGCCGCTCGAGCAGAGCGAGGTGTGGCGGAAGTCGGGAATGAGCGGTCCCGCGGACCCTGTCGCCATGCTCCGGCAGGCCGGGCTCCAGGCCGAGCCCGTGCAAATCGGAATCGTTCGCGCGGGATCCAACGATCTGCGGGTCGCGCTCTCGGACCTCATCGGTCGCGGCGTGCAGGTGGCCGTCTGCGACGCCGAGCAGGAGGACGACCTGCGCCGCATCGCGGATGCGGGTGCGAAGCTCCGCTGGCCGGTCATCTGGGTCGGGTCGGGCGGGCTCGCGCGTCATCTTCCCGCCGCGCTCGGTCTCAAGCCGAGGGCGGGAGCGGATTCGCGGCCGCAGCTGCCCGACGGTCCCATCCTCGCGCTGGTCGGTAGCCGCTCGACCGTCGCCCGCGATCAGGCGCGGCTGCTCGGCGCCGAGGAAGGCGTCGCCACCTTCGAGCTGGACGTCGAGCTGCTGCTCGGCGGTGCCGCGGGCGCGGGGTGGGCGCGCGCCGCCGCCGATTTGAGAAGGGCGCTCGCCACCGGGCAGGACGCCGTGCTCGTGACGCAGCTCGGATCGAACGTCGATCTGGAGATCGGTCCCGCCCTCGCCGATGCGCTAGGCAGGTTCGCCACCGCCTCGGCCGAGCAGATCGGCGGCCTCATCGCGACGGGCGGCGACATCGCGCGCGCCGTGCTCGGCTCGCTGGGGGCGGGCGGCCTGCACCTGCTGGGCGAGGTGGAGCCCGGCGTACCGATCGGGCTTGCGGACGCGCGGCGGCCGCTGCCCGTCGTCACCAAGGCGGGGGCCTTCGGGACGCCAGAAACCTTGCAGCGCAGCCGCGCTGCCTTGAAGCGCCTGATTCGCGCCGGAGCCAATTGAGCATGGCACGTCCGATCATCGGCATCACCATGGGCGACGCCGCCGGCGTCGGCCCCGAGATCATCATGAAGGCGATGGCGGTCCCGGAGGTCCACGAGATGTCGCGGCCGCTCGTCGTCGGAGACGCGCGCCGGCTGCGCAAGGCGGGCGAGATCGTCGGCTCGAAGCTCGCGCTCCGTCCCATCCAGAAACCCGAGGAAGCGGCGTTCCGGCGGGGCGAGGTCGAAGTGGTGGATCTCCCGATCGTCCCCGATGACCTGCCGTTCGGGAAGCTGTCCGCGGTGGCCGGCGACGCGGCCTTCAAGTTCATCCAGCGCGCGGTCGAGCTGGCCATGGCGGGGCGCATCGACGGGATTTGCACGGCGCCGCTGAACAAGGAGGCGCTGCACGCCGGCGGGCACAAGTACCCGGGGCACACCGAGCTTCTCGCCAAGCTGGCCGGCATCGAGGAAGTCTCGATGATGCTCTCCACGCCCAAGATGCGGGTCATCCACGTCACCACCCACATCGGGCTGCTCGACGCCATCGAGAAGATCGAGCCGGCGCTGGTCGAGCGCACCATCCGCCGCGGCTACGACGCGCTGGTTCGCTCCGGAATGACGCGCCCCCGCATCGCGGTCTGCGCCATCAACCCGCACGCAGGGGAGGGCGGATTGTTCGGCCGCGGCGAGGAGGAGACCAAGGTCATTCCCGGAATCAAGGCGGCGCGCGCGCGGGGCATCGACGTGGAAGGCCCGCTGCCCGCGGATACGCTTTTCTTCCGCGCCGGGCGCGGCGACTTCGACCTCGTGGTCGCGATGTACCACGACCAGGGCCATGGGCCCGTCAAGGTGCTGGGCCTCGAGGCGGGCGTGAATATCACGGTCGGGTTGCCCTTCGTGCGCACCTCGGTGGATCACGGCACCGCGTTCGACATCGCGGGCACGGGCAAGGCGGACGAGCGCAGCCTGGTGCAGGCGATGCGCGACGCGGTAGCCTTGGCGCCCAAGACGCGCGCGTAGATCCTTCGCCTGCGTGCGAGTGCGGTTGGACAGTTCGCCTCCGTTCAGGCAGATTCTTCCGCGTACCGAGGGCTATCCGCTCATAACAGCCAATCTCTCCATGGAGATAGGGCATGAGCTGCTGTGACGAAACCACCGCCTGCGTGCCGATTATCGATCTGTCGCGCCGCACCGTGCTGAAGGGCTCGATGCTCGTCGCGGGCCTGATTTCCGTCGTGCGCCCGAGGCGCGCCTGGGCGCAAGGCAAGCGGATCAAGCTCGCCTATTGCAGCCAACTCTTGTGCGGCGTCCCGTACGAGGTCGCACGCTCGTCCGGGCTCTTCAAGAACCACGGTCTCGACGTCGAGCTGATCTATACCCGCGGTGGCCAATCGGCGATGCAGGCGCTGGTCGGCGGCGCGGTCGATTACGCCGCCACCGCGCTCGACGTGGCAATCCAGGCCTATGCCAACGTTCACGTCGACATCCGCCGTTTCGCCGTCACCGGGCGGCTGCCGTTGTTCGCGGTGGTCACCGCGCCGAAGACGGCAAGCCAGATCCGCGCCATCAAGGATCTCGAAGGAAAGACCGTCGCGGTGTCCGCGCTCGGCAATGCGGATCACGCGCTCGCGCTCTTTCTCCTCAAGCAGGCCAAGGCCGACCCGGACAAGGTGAAGTTCGCGACGCTCGGGGTCAATCTCCTGGAGGCGTTGCGACAAGGGCAGATCGAT
>JBJMQJ010000535.1:0-4488 GCA_045802765.1 Myxococcales bacterium | reverse complement strand
CAACGTCGCCTCGTAGCGATCTCATCTACGATGCTCCGTGTCGTAACGATTGGCATTAGGAGTTGTGTATGGTGTCCCCGAATCAGCAAGAAGGACCTGACCGACCGCGCCCCAATCACTCCTTCTTCATCCGGTCTGCCACGGGAAATGCGAGGGCGCCCTTCTCGGTCGACCACGTCATGGCCTCGACCTTGAAAACGCCGGCCTTGACCGCCGGGTCATCGGAGGAGAGCCGGCG
The DNA here is from genome assembly GCA_045802765.1 of Myxococcales bacterium. Classification (GTDB taxonomy): domain Bacteria; phylum Myxococcota; class Myxococcia; order Myxococcales; family 40CM-4-68-19; genus VBKO01. The sequence goes on along the minus strand of JBJMQJ010000535.1, from coordinate 4,250 downwards.
CGCTTCATCCAAAGAGGCGCGCCACAAGCCGATGCCGCGCGCCGTCTTGTCGTCCTGATCCCCGAGCGGGCCGGCAACGACGAGCTTGCCCGTATCGCAAACAGCTGACGTCGCGAAGACCTCTGGTCGCAAGGACCGCACGATCATCCCGAAGATCCGGGTGTAGCCACAGGCGCGCTGCGGCGTCCCGCTGTGGCGTCCAGTTCCGCGGCGATCTGCTCCAGGGTCTTGCCGGCGGTGTTGATGCCGAAGAGAGCGACTGCCAACGCCCCGATCACCAGGACGATGGTGGTGATGATGAAGACGCCGCCGAAGCCAATCCGGGAGAACGTGTAGCCAATGACGATCGGCGCGGACAATCCGCCGATCCGCCCGAACGCGGACGCGACGCCCATGCCTGTCGTCCGGAACGAGGTTGGATACAGCTCGGGCGTGTAGGCGTAAATCCCCGCATAAGTTCCGTTCATGAAGAACGAGAGGCAGAATCCCGCCAGGGTGATTGCCGTGTCGGATCGCGCGGCCGACATGAGATAGGCGGACACTCCGCCGAGCAGCATGTACGCCACGATCGTCCACTTCCGATCGAGCTTTTCCGAGACGAATGCGGCGGAGTAGTAGCCGGGGATCTGCGCCAGATAGATGACGATGCTGTAGCCGAAGCTCTTGGTGATCGTCATCCCCTGCTTCACGAGCAGCGTGGGAATCCAGGTGAAGAAGCCGTAGTACGAGAAGGTGATCGCGATCCAGAGGACCCACAGCATCAGCGTGGTGCGCGCCATGGGGGCGCTCCACAGCGCGGCGAGGTTCTTCGCGAACGTGCCGCGAGAAGCGACGCCGGCGTGCGGCACTTCCACGCTGTCCAACGGCGACAGCCGCGCCCTCTCGTCCTGAGTCAGGCAGGCTTCGATCCGTCCCACCTCCGCCGTCGCCTCGGCCGATCGGCCTCGCTGGATCAGCCAGCGCGGAGACTCCGGCAGGGATCGGCGCCACCACAGAAGCATCAGGATCGGCAAGGCGCTGACGATCTGGACGATCCGCCACCCGTCGGCGAACGTCGGAACCACGAGGTATCCGAGCAGCGCCGCGAAGACGAAGCCGAAGGAGAAGAAACCGGAGAGGCTGCCGACGAACCGGCCGCGATACTTCCTTTGCACGAACTCGGCGAGGAACGGAGCGATGATCGCGCTCTCCGCGCCGGTGCCGAAGCTGGCGATCACTCGCCACCAGAAGAGGAATTGCCAGCTCGGCGCGAAGGCCGCGACCAGCGTGGCCCCGCAGTAGATGGCGAGCGCGTACATCATCACCGCGCGCCGCCCGATCAAATCGCCCAGGGTGCCTGCGAGGAAGGCGCCGAACAGGTAACCGATCATCGCCGAGCTGCCCAGCAGGCCTGTCTGCTGATTCGTCAGACTCCAGAGCGACGACACGGCCGGAAGGATGAAGGCGATCATCGCCCCATCCATCGCGTCGAAGGTGTATCCGAGCCCGCCCATCCACAGCAGGCGCCAGTGGAAGCGGCTGAACGGCAGACGCTCCATGCGCCCGAGCGTGCTCAGGTCGGTTTCGGCGAGCGCGACCTCGTCCCCCATCGTCTTTTCCCTTCTGGTCGGATCCTCTAAGGTCTCGCGCGCGGTCCGACTCTACACGAGGGAAGCGCCGATGGCCCAGACGCTGTTCCGGAACTTCCGGATGCTCGACCCCGAACAGGACGAGCTGGCCGGAGGGTACGAAATCCTCGTCGAGGACGAGACCATCCGCGAGGTCTCGGCAAGGCCCATCCGCGCGCAGGATGCGGTCGCCGTCGATTGTGGCGGGCGCACGTTGATGCCAGGGCTCATCGATTGCCATGCCCACGTCGTCTTGAGCGAGGTATTCCTCCGCCAGCTGGAGAACGTCCCTCTCACCCTGATGACCGCGCGCGCAGTCGTGGCGCTCAGGGCAATGCTCGACCGGGGCTTCACCACCGTCCGCGATACCGGCGGGGCGGACTGGGGACTCAAGGCGGCGGTGGATCAAGGGCTCATCGACGGGCCGCGCCTGTTCATCGCGGGGCGGGCGATCGGTCCCACCGGCGGGCACGCGGACGCGCGTCGCCGTACCGACTCCGGACCCCCGTGCCGATGCTGCCACGCTCTCGCTTTCGTGATGTCGACGGCCGACGGAGAGGCCGAGGTGCGGAAGGTCGTGCGCGAGGAGATGCGCCAAGGCTGCGACCACGTGAAGATCATGATGTCCGGGGGGGTCGCCTCTCCGTACGATCCGCTCGACAGCCTGCAGTTCTCGCCGGGCGAAGTCACCGCCGCCGTCGAGGAAGCGCATGCCTTCGGCCGCTACGTCTGCGCGCACGCCTATACGCCGGAGGCGATCGAGCGCGCCGCGCACGCCGGGGTGCGGACCATCGAGCACGGCAACCTGATCGACGAGGCCCGCGCGCGACTGATGGCGAGCAAAGGAATGCTCCTGGTCGCGAATCTGGTGACCTACTACGCGATGAAGGAGCGCGCCGCCTCGCTGGGCATGCCGCCGGAGATGCTGGAGAAGAACGAGCTGGTCATCGACGGCGGCCTCCGATCTCTCGAGATCTGCAAGCGCGCCGGCGTGCCAGTCGCCTACGGGACGGACCTGCTGGGCCCGCTGCAGTCGGAGCAGAGCCGCGAATTCGGGCTGCGTGCGCAGGTCCTCTCTCCGCTCGAGATCATCCGCTCGGCCACGGTGGTGGGAGCACGGGTGCTGCGCAAGGAAGGCAAGCTCGGTTGCTTGCGGCCGGACGCCCTTGCCGACCTGCTCGTCGTCGACGGAAATCCGCTCAAGGACATCAGCCTGCTTCAGGCGCCGGAGAAGTCGCTTGTCGCGATCATGAAGGGCGGCCGCTTCCACCGGAATCGACTGCGTTGACCGACTTGTCGGACCGGAAAGCGGGCGCAGTTCTCGCCGGCTTTGCACTGTTTGCCTTCGCGCTTCATCTCGCGACCATCGGGCTCTACGGATACCACCGCGACGAGCTGTATCTGCTCGCGTGTGGCAGGCACCTCGAATGGGGTTCCGTCGACCACGCGCCCATCACGCCGGCGCTCTCTCGTTTCGCAGCGCTCGTCCTCGGAGAGTCCGCATACGCGCAGCGTATCGTCGCGGCGCTTGCCGGTGCACTCGTCGTCTGGCTGACGGGCCTGATCACGCGGCGGCTGGGCGGGAACCTGCCGGCGCAGTTGCTCGCGATGGCGTCGGTACTGATCGCCCCGGTCTTCATTTTCGTGAGCGGCGTCTACGGTACGAACGCCGTCGAGCACCTCGCCTGCGCGCTCGCGGTCTACCTGGCCCTTCTTGCGCTCGACGGATCCCGGTTCGCCTGGCTCGCGCTGGGGCTCGTGCTCGGCATTGGCCTCCTCGACAAGTACACGGTTCTCGTGTTCGGCCTTGCGCTTGCCGCCGGTGTCGTCGCAACCCAGGCCCGGGCGCACCTCAAGACGCCGTGGCCGTATGCCGGTGCCGCCCTCGCCATCCTCCTCTGCCTTCCGACCATCCGGTGGCAGTACGCGCACGGCGCACCGGCGATCGACTTCATGCGCGATCACTACGCCGTTCGCCTGCGCACCGTGTCGCTCGCCGCCTTCTTCTACCAGCAACCGGTGATCCTGAATCCGCTGTCCTTCGCGGTCGCGATGGTCGGTCTGGTTGCGTCGCTCCGCGGACGCGCGCATTCGCGAATCTTCGGCGTCATGTTCCTGGTCGCGGCGGCCGTATTCATCGCGTCCCAGGGCAAGCCTTACTACCTCGCGCCCTTCTATCCCGCGCTGATCGCGATCGGCGCGGTCGTTTGCGAGCGCCACATCGGCTCGTGGCGGCTCGCTGCCGCAACGTGGGTCGTTGGCGGTGCGATCGCGTTCGTCTGCACGGTCCCGGTCCTTCCCAGCGCAACCGCGCACGGCCTGGGCCTCTACCGCGTGAACGAGGAGTTCGTTCAGTTTGCCGACTGGCACGACATCGTGTCGCAGATCGCGAGCGCGTACCGTGAGGTCGGGGCGCAAGGCGTCCTCACCGACAGTTACGGGACCGCTGCCGCGCTCGACCGGTACGGCCCGGAGTTGCGATTGCCGCCCGCCATCAGCGGAGCAAACGGCTACTACTGGTGGGGTCCACCCTCCGACCCGGAGTCCGTCATCGCGATCGGCTACGCGCCGGAGCTGCTGGCCACCATCTACCGGGACGTCTCGCCGATCGGCCAGATCCGCGGCCAGTTCGATCTGGACAAT
>JBJMQJ010000534.1:0-4547 GCA_045802765.1 Myxococcales bacterium | reverse complement strand
TCGAATCCGGGCGGCACCTGCACCTGCGCGCCTTCCGGCTCGGCGCGGACCGGCTCCAGGGCGACCGCCTCGCGGAGCACCTTCCGGCAGCCGGCGTGGACCGTCCGGGCGGCGGCGCCCACCTCGGCGTCGCTGTACTTCGCGATCTCCTCCTCGCAGAAGTCGAGGAGGCGGCCTTCGCGCTGCAAGAGGCCGATGAGGTGCAGCGTCCCGTCCGGGCGCGCGGTGGGAAGCGCAGGCGGCGGCGGAGCGGCGCCGAGCTCCTGCCGGGCGGCGGCGACGCGCGCGGCGAATCGCGGATCGAAGATCACGCGGAACAGGCAGACGATCGCGAGCCACAGGCGCGCGAAAAAAGGGGGCGGAACGGGATCGGGCATCGAACGGAGCTCCAGGGGAGAGGTGGCTGTCCCAAGCACGGCGGGACTCGTACCGTCAACGGGTGAAGTCCACGTCGCGTTCGACGTGGACGGGCACCGTCGCGCCGCCAGAGGAGAGGTGGGCGTCGAGCGCCAGGTGCGCCCGGCCCTCGCGCAGCGCGCGCGCCGCGGTGAGGGCCTGGGCGAACCGGACCGTGACGGGCACCGCCACGGTGCGGCTTCCCCGGGCCTCGATGTGCCCGAGGTCGGGCGCGGCGATGCGGCCGACGCCGGCCCCGTCGATGCTCAGGTCGCCGACGACGGAGCCGAGCGGCAGCGCAAAGGCGTTCGGGTTCTGCAGCGTGAGCGGCACGTCGAGCGTCGCGTGCGTCAAGGACAGCTCCGCGATACGCGGCGTTTCCAGCTTGAGCGAAGGGATGCGCGGCAGAGGGAGCGTCCCTTCCTTGGAAAAGGCCAGCGGCAGGACGCCGATCGGCGTGCTCACGCCGATGTGCCCCTCGGCGCGGTAGGGGAGCTGCTCCTTCTGCAGGACCGCCGCGATGGAGTCGCCGACGTCGGCGAAGCGGACCTGGGCGGGAAGGACCACCTCGGAGCTGCCGCCGCCCGGGATCCGCAGCCCGGCGGCCGGCTTGCCGGCGACCAGTTGCTTGCCCGCCACCGACAGCTTGTAGTCGGTCTCGGCGAGAGAGAGACCCTGCGCGTTGGGGTTGTGCACCGTCAGCGTGAGGTTCACCGTGGCGCCGCCGAGCGTCACGTCCGACAGGGAGGCATCCTTGAACGAAACCGACGGCTCGCGGAAGTCGGCCACCCCGCGCAGGAGCGAGCAGGCGCACAGCGCGGCGGCGCAGAGCAGGGCGAGGCGCTTCATGGGGCGTAGCCTAACCATCCAGCGGGACGCGTCGAGCCTCGTTCGGCGCGGGGCGCTCCGTGCTAGAAAGCCGCCCCCATGCGAAGAACCCTGCCCGCCGTGCTTCTGGCCGCCTGTGCCTCGGTGAAGCCACCCAACGCCACCGAACCTCCCGACGCGCGCGAAGGCGCGGCCATCCCGAGCGATCGACAGCTGGGCTCGCGCACGTTGCCGGGCTGGCCGCAGAGCAACGACGATCGCGAGCTCGTGGATCTCTTGCTGAAGAAGCACGGCGCCGCGCAGCGCGCGCGGATCGAGCGCGGCCTCCGGCAGGTGAAGGCGATGTGGCGCGCTCAGGACGGCGACGACCGCGCGCGGCGCGCGTTCGTCGAGCAATGGTTCGAGTCCGATCCACGCAAGCTGTCCGCCCTGCTGGGGCGGTTCGAATACGCCCTGGAGCAGGTCGACGGCTATTTCCTCGACATGGGCCGCGAGCTGCGCCGGTACGGCGAGCTGGAGCTGGGACCCGAGCTGCCCATCGACGAGCAGCTCGCGGCGCTCGACCTGTCCGCCCACTCTTCCGAAGACCTCTTCCAGTCGAAGCTGGCCTTCATCGCGCTGCTCGACTTCCCGCTACCCACGCTCGACGAGATGCTGGCGCAGGGAGCGAAATGGTCGCGCGAGGAATGGGCGGCGGTGCGCCTCACGCGGCGATTCGCGCTGCGGCCCAGCGCGGAAGCCCAGCAGGCGCGGGCCCGCGCGTCCGCGGCCGCCGAGGCATACGTCGCCGGGTACAACCTGTGGATGCATCACGTCCTCACCCGTGACGGGACGCGGCTGTTCGGCAAGGGCGTGCGCCTGATCAGCCACTGGAACCTGCGCGATCAGATCAAGGCCGAGTACGCCGAGCCCGACGCGGCGCGAGGGCTCGCGCGCCAGCGGATCATCCGCTCGGTGATGGAGCGCATCGTGGCGCAGACCGTTCCGCGCTCGGTCATCGACGACCCGCGGCTCGACTGGTACCCGGACACGGGGCGGGTGACGGCGGCGCCCGCGGAGGAGATCGAGACCGAGCAGATGAGCAGGCAGGGAAAGCGCCCCGCGCAGGCGGTGGCGGCGCCCGACCGCGAGGACGACACGCGATATGCGATGCTCCTCGAGGAATTCCGGGCCGCGCGCCGCACCGATGCGGACTCGCCGCTCGCGCCCACCGAGATCGACCGCCGGTTCCAGTTCGACCGGGAGATCCCGGAGGCGAAGGTCAAGCAGATGCTGGAGAGCATCGTCTCCTCGCCGCTGGCGCCGCGCGTGGCGGCGCTGATCCGCAAGCGGCTGGGCCGCCCGCTCGAGCCCCAGGACGTCTGGTACAGCGGGTTCCTCCCGCGGGCGAAGCACCCGGAAGCGGAGCTGTCCCGGCTCACCCGCGCGAGATATCCGACCGCCGGCGCCTACAAGAAGGACATCCCGCGGCTCCTCGAGGGGTTGGGTTTCTCGGACGACAGAGCGCGCTTCTTCGATTCGCACATCGTGGTCGACCCGGCGCGCGGCGCGGGGCACGCGATGCCTTCCGCCCGGCGCGGCGACGACCCGCACCTGCGCACGCGGGTGAACCCCGACGGGATGGACTACAAGGGGTACAACATCGCCGTCCACGAGATGGGCCACAACGTCGAGCAGGTCTGCTCGCTGTACGAGGTGGACCACACGTTGCTCGCCGGGGTTCCGAACACCGCTTTCACCGAGGCGCTGGCGTTCACCTTCCAGAACCGCGACCTGGAGCTCTTGGGGCTCTCCAAGCCCGACGCCGAGAGCGAGCGGCTGCGCGTGCTCAACGACTTCTGGGCGACCTGGGAGATCAGCGGCGTGGCGCTCTTGGACATGGCGGTGTGGCGCTGGATGTACGCGCACCCCGACGCCTCCGCTTCGCTCCTGCGCGAGGCGACCATGGGCATGGCGCGCGACCTGTGGGACCGCTACTACGAGCCCGTGCTGGGCGGGAAGGGGTCGCTGCTCCTCGGCGTCTACTCGCACATGGTGAGCGCGTTCCTCTACCTGCCCGACTATCCCATCGGCCACCTCATCGCGTTCCAGCTCGAGGAGAAGCTGCGCGGTCCCCGCTTCGGCGCCGAGTTCGAGCGGGCCGCCTCGTTCGGGCGCGTCACTCCCGACCTGTGGATGCAGCACGCGACGGGCGCATCCGTGTCGGCGGAGCCGCTGCTGCGCGCGGCGGAGGCGGCGCTCGCCGGCGCTGGATAGCTCGCCCCCCGACGAGCCTTACGGCTGCGGTTCCTCGTCCTCGGGGCGGGGCTGCGGGCCCGGGACGATTCCGGCGATATCGGGATCTTCCTCGCCCTCGGGGCGCGGCGCGCGGGTCTCCTTGTCGCGCTTGCGCTCGTCGCGGCGTTCCTGCTTGGCGCGCTGCTTCTCCTTGCGCGCCAGCTCTTTCTGTCGCTTGTTCGAGCGGGTCTGCACGAGTCGTCGCCTCCCGGAACGAAATGAAGCCCAGCCTCGAGGTCAGGCCGGGCTCCATCCTACTGCCACTGCGCGGCGGTCAGGCGATTGGCTTGACGTTGGCCGCCTGCAGGCCCTTGGGCCCCTTCTTGGTCTCGAACTCCACCTTCTGTCCCTCGGCCAGGCTGCGGAAGCCGTCGGCCACGATGGCAGTGTGATGGCAAAAAACGTCGGGTCCGCCGTTGTCCTGCACGATGAACCCGAATCCCTTCGCGTCGTTGAACCACTTCACGGTACCGGTTGCCATTTTCGATGCACTTCTTTCATGTGCTCGCGGCGGACTGCCGCGAGACCGCTGTCGCTGCAGCGGCAACGCTCCTGTAACCCAGGCGCCGCCGGAAGTCCAAGCGAAACCTGGAATCGGTCCCGCGGCGGGCCTCTGGCTGACAATCCCGTGACACGCCGCAACTACCGTGCGTCGGTTTCCGCACCGGAGGTGCCGATGCTTCGTCATGCCGCCGACCGGCGGACGCTTGCGTACCTCGCCCTGACTGCCCTCTTGTCCGTGATGAACTGGAAGCTCGGGCGCGTCCACCCCGCCCTCTACCCCGCCACCCTCTTCATGTTCTTCACCACGGCGGTCATCAGCCACAACCACAACCACCTCGGCATCTGGCGGTCCAAGTGGCTGAACCTCTTGACGAGTTACGTGATCGCCCTGTTCTACGGCCACCCCGCCGTCGCCTGGGTGCCGACCCACAACCAGGTGCACCACAAGCTGAACAACAAGCCGGGGGACAGCTCGCGCTCGCCGAAGCTGTTCGCCGGCAATCACATGTAGGTGGTTATAGTGTATTGTAGGGTTAGATTGT
>JBJMQJ010000533.1:0-6858 GCA_045802765.1 Myxococcales bacterium | reverse complement strand
CGAGATGCCGTTGCCGATGCCGCGCTCGGTGATCTGCTCGCCGAGCCACATGATGAACGCCGTGCCGGCGGTCAGGGTGATGACGGTGAGGATGCGGAAGCTCCAGCCCTTCACGTCGTCGGGAACGACGCTCTCCGTGCCGGCGCGGACCGACTCGAGGTACCGCGAGATGCCGAAGCCTTGCACGATGGAGAGGAGGATGGTGCCGTAGCGCGTGTACTGCGTGATCTTGCGCCGGCCCATCTCGCCTTCCTTGGACAGCTTTTCCAGCTGCGGGACGACGACGGTGAGGAGCTGCAGGATGATGCTCGCGCTCACGTAGGGCATGATCCCGAGCGCGAAGATGGAGAGCTGCTCGAGCGCCCCGCCGGTGAAGAGGTTGAAGAGGTTCAGGAACCCGCCGCTCGTCTCCAGCGCCTTCTTCATCACCACCCGGTTGACGCCGGGCAGCGTGACGAACACGCCGACGCGGTAGACGGCCAGGAGCGCGAGCGTGAAGGCGAGGCGCTTGCGCAGCTCCTGGATGCGGAACAGGTTGCTGAAGGCGTTGGCGAACGACACGTCTCTGGCCTCTCCCCCGCGTCCGTTGCGGGAGCCGGGATTCTACTAGGCTTTCGGTCCCTTGGCGCCCTTGGCGGCGGCTTTTTCCTCCGCCTTGCGCTGCTGGGGGGTCTTCCGGGGCGCGACCTCGATCAGCTCGATCTTGCCACCCGCCTTCTCGATCTTCTCGCGGGCCTGGGCGCTCACCTTGTGGGCGCGCACGGTGATGGCCTTGGTGAGATCGCCGTCGCCGAGGATCTTCAGCCCGTCGCGGCCGTCCTTCAGCGTACCGGCGGCCAGCAGCCACTCGAGAGTGACCGGCTCCTTCGCATCGATGCGCTCCAGGTCGCCCACGTTGACGATCGCGTACTCGACCCGGAACGGGTTGGTGAAGCCGCGCTTGGGGACGCGACGCTGGATGGGCATCTGCCCACCCTCGAAGCCGATGAAGTTCATGTTGCCGGTGCGGGCCTTCTGTCCCTTGCCGCCGCGGCCGGCCGTCTTGCCCGTCCCGCTGGCCTGCCCGCGGCCGACCCTCTTTTTTTCCTTCACTCCACCGCCTCGCGGAGGAGTCAGCCTGCTCAGCTCGTTCATCCTGTTTCCTCTAACGCAGCTTCCCGCTGCTCGCTCGGCGCCCTTCCGGCCGCCTACACTCGATGACGACTCATTGAACAGCGTCTACTTGATCACCGCGAAGACCGCGAAGAGCGCGAAGTCCTGTTTTTTCGACCAGCAATCTTCGCGCGCTCCGCGCTCTTCGCGGTGATCCCTTTAGCCTTGTTCCGGGGCTCCCTTGGAGGATTCGCGTTGTTGCTTGGCGAGGGAGCGGCGGCCGAAGGGCTTGAACTCCTCCGTGGTCTCCTGGACCTCGAGCAGGTAGGAAACCTTCGCGACCATGCCGCGGATGTCCTTCGTGTCCTGGAGGATGCGTTCCCGGCCGACTTTGGTGAGGCCCAGGCCGCGCACGGTAGCGCGGTGGTCCTCGGGGTGGCCGCTCAGGCTGCGGACGAGCTTCACGCGCAGTGCCATCACTGTGCTCCCTGCTGGGGACGGATCTCCTCCAGCTCCTTGCCGCGCACGCGCGCCATCTGGTCGGGGCTGCGCAGCCGGCGCAGGCCGTCCAGCGCCGCCTTGACGACGTTGTGCGGGTTCCGCGACCCCTGCGACTTGGTGAGGATGTTGCGGATCCCCACCGCCTCGAGCACCGCGCGCACCGAGCCGCCGGCGATGACGCCGGTTCCCTCGCCGGCGGGCTTGAGCAGCACGCGGCCGGCGCCGAAGTGGCCCAGCACCTCGTGCGGGATGGTGTTGCCCGCGAGCGGCACCTTGAAGAGGTTCTTCTTCGCCTGCTCGCCGCCCTTGCGGATGGCCTCCGGCACCTCGTTGGCCTTGCCCAGGCCGGCGCCCACGTGCCCCTGCCCGTCGCCGACCACGACCAGCGCGGAGAAGCTGAACCGCCGGCCGCCCTTGACCACCTTGGCGACGCGGTTGATGTGGACCACCCGGTCGTTCAGCTCCGGAAGGTCATTGGGATTGATCGGTGCCGCCATTCGCTCTCCTTAAAATTTCAGGCCGCCCTCGCGGGCGCCGTCGGCGACCGCAGCGATGCGGCCGTGGTAGTTGAAGCCGTTGCGGTCGAAGACCACCGCCTGGATCTGCGCGGCCTGGCACTTCTTCGCCACCAGCTTGCCGACCTCCTTGGCCAGCTCGCGCTTCTTGCCCTTGCCGTCCTTGAGCTCCGGCGAGAGCGTCGACGCCGCGGCCAGCGTCTTGCCGCTCGCGTCGTCGATCACCTGGGCGTAGATGTGGTTCAGGCTGCGGTACACGGACAGGCGCGGCCGCTCGGTGCTTCCCGACACCTTGAACCGGATGCGCGCCTTGCGCCGCTCGCGCAGGTCGCGCTTCTTCTGGATGGTGGACTCGCTCATGGCTTTACGTCGCCCCCGTCTTGCCCTGCTTGCGGCGGATGATTTCCTCGGCGTACTTGATCCCCTTGCCCTTGTACGGCTCGGGCGGCCGCACCTTGCGGATCTGCGCGGCGGTGAGCCCCACCAGGTGCTTGTCGGCCCCCCTCACCGTGATCCGGTTCGCCTTCGCGTCGTACTCGGCGCTGATCCCTTCGGGGAGCGGGAAGCGCACCGGGTGCGAGAAGCCGACGATGAGCTGGATCTCCTTGCCCTTCAGCTCCGCCTTGTAGCCGACGCCGGAGATGTCGAGCGACCGCTGGAACCCCTCGGTGACGCCCTGGACCATGTTGGCGACCAGCGTGCGCGACAGGCCGTGCAGCTGGCGCGCACGGCGCGAGTCGTTGGGGCGGTCCACCTTCACCACCCCGTTCTCGACCGTCACCTTCATCTCCCGGTCGAGCTTCTGCGCGACCTTCCCCTTGGGCCCCTCGACCTGCACGAGGCCGGGCTGCGCGTTGATCTTCACCTTGTCGGGGATCTTGATGGGAAGCCTTCCGATGCGCGACATGTCGCCCTCCTACCAGACCGTGGCGAGCAGCTCGCCGCCCAGGTGCTGCTTGCGCGCGTCGCGGTCGACCATCACGCCGCGCGAGGTGGAGAGGACCGCGATGCCCAGGCCGTTCATGACCGGCGGGATGTCGCGGTAGGAGAGGTAGCGTCGCAGGCCCGGCTTGGACTGCCGCTTGATCTCGCTGATCGCCGGGCGCTTGTCCGCGTCGTACTTCAAGACGACGGTCAGGACGCCCTGCTGGCCGTCCTCCTTGGCGGTGACCTCGCGGACGAAGCCCTCCTCGCGCAGAACCTCGCAGATGCGCTGCTTGATCTTGCTGGCGGGCAGCTCGATCTGCTCGAGGCCGGCGCGCTGGGCGTTGCGGATCCGGGTCAAGAGGTCCGCGATGGGATCGGTCAGGCTCACGTGACTACCTCCGGCTCGCCGTACCCCGCAGAGGGAGGGGCGTACGAGCGAAACTTCGATTTGTCGCGGGGCTCCGCCCCGCTCCCCTGCCCCGGCCTGCCGGCCGGGAGTTGCTTATTCACCAAGACGACTTGATCACTCCGGTCACCTCGCCCTTGAGGGCGCGGTTGCGGAAGCAGATGCGGCACATCTGGAACTTGTTGAGGAAGGCGCGGCTCCGCCCGCAGATCGGGCAGCGGTGATAAGCCCGCACCTTGAACTTGGGCTTCGCAGCGAGCCGCTTCGCCTGGGCGATCTTGGACAGCTTGGCCATTAAGGTTTCCTTTAGGTGGTCCGGAAGGGCATGCCCATGTGGCGCAGCAGCGCCCGGCCTTCCTCGTCGTTCCGGGCGGTGGTCACGATGGTGATGTTCATGCCTTTGATCTTCTCGATCTTGTCGTAGTTGATCTCGGGGAAGATGATCTGCTCGCGGATGCCGAGCGTGTAGTTGCCCTTCCCGTCGAACGACTTGGACGAGACGCCCTTGAAGTCGCGCACGCGGGGCAGCGCGACGCTCACCAGGCGGTCGAAGAACTCGTACATGCGGTCCTTGCGCAAGGTCACCATGCAGCCGATGGCCTGGTTCTCGCGCAGCTTGAAGTTGGCGATGCTCTTGCGCGAGCGGGTGACCACGGCCTTCTGGCCGCTGATCGCCATCATCTGCTCCTCGGCCTGCTCGATCAGCTTGTTGTTGGTGATCGCCTCGCCGAGCCCCATGTTGACGACGATCTTCTCCAGCTTCGGGACCTGCATGGGGTTCTTGTACCCGAAGTCCTTCATCAGCTGCGGGATCACGTTCGCCTTGTAGGCCGCGGCGAGGCGCGCGGGATGGTCGCCCTTGGCGTGCGCCTTCCCCTGCGCGGCCTGGATGGTCGCGGGTGCCTTCTCCTTCTTGCCGCCCTTCTTCGCCTTCTTCTCCGCCGCCGGCGGAGCGGGCGGACCCTCGCCCTTGGCGTGCTTCTTCTCGGGCTTCTCTTCCTTGCTCTTCTTGTCGTCTGCCATGTGCGATCCTTACTGGTCGATCTGCGCGCCGCTGCGCTTCGCGACGCGAACCCGCTTGCCGTTCTCCAGGAGCTTGGTGCCGATCCGCGTCGGCTTCTTCGATTCTGGGTCGATCAGCGCGAGATTGGAGAGGTGGATGGATCCATTCTTCTCCACGATGCCGCCCTCGGGCTGCGCCGGGTTGCGGCCCCGCTTGTAGTGGCGCTTGAAGACCATCAGCTTCTCCACCACCGCCCTCTCCTTGTCGTGGTCGATGTCCAGCACCTTGCCGGTCTTGCCCTTCTCCCGGCCGGTGAGGACATAGACCACGTCGCCCTTCTTGATCCGCGTCGAGCGCTGCATGGCTAGAGGACCTCCGGCGCGAGCGAGATGATCTTCATGAACTTGCGGCCGCGCAGCTCGCGCGCCACCGGCCCGAAGATGCGGGTGCCGATCGGCTCGCCCTCCTTGCTCACCATCACCGCGCTGTTGTTGTCGAACTTGATGTAGCTGCCGTCGGGCCGCTTCACCTCGCGCTTGGTGCGCACGATGACCGCGCGGGCCACGTCGCCCTTCTTCACCTTGCTGTTCACCAGCGCCTCCTTGACGGAGACGACGACCACGTCGCCGATGGTCGCGTAGCGGCGCTTGGTCCCGCCCAGCACCTTGATGCACGCCACCCGCTTGGCGCCGCTGTTGTCCGCCACGTCGAGGACGGTCTGCATCTGGATCACGGGACCAGCTCCTCTCCGCCGGCGCGCCCTTGGGTCGCCTCGGCGCGGGTGACGATCTCGGAGACGCGCCAGCGCTTGTCCTTGGACAGCGGCCGCGTCTCGGTGATGCGCACGATGTCGCCCACCTTGCAGGCCTGCTCTTCGTCATGGGCCTTGTACTTCTTCTTCTCCGTCATGTACTTGCCGTAGCGGCCGTGCTTCATGCGCCGCTCGACCTGCACCACCACCGTCTTCGTCATCTTGTTGGAGGTGACGGTGCCGACGCGCATCTTGGGGCGCCCGCGGGCGGCCTGCTGCTTCTCGACGTTCTCGGACATGGCTTAACCCTTCTTCTCCGCGGGCTCCGCCGGGTGTTTGCCGGCGGCATTCTTCTTCTGGTTGAGGACGGTCAGCACGCGCGCCAGGTCGCGGCGCTGCTTGCCGAGGTCGGCGCTCGAGTCGAGCGTCCCGGCGGCGTGCCGGATCCTCAGGTTGAAGACGTTCTCCCGCAGTTCGGCTGCCTTGCGGGTCAGCTCGTCGACGGGCAGGTCCCTCAGCTCGGCGGCCTTCATCGCTTACGCTCCCAGCTCGGCCGAGCGGCGGACGAGCTTCGTGTGCAGGGGCAGCTTGTGCGAGGCGAGCGACATCGCCTTCTTGGCGATGTCGTCGGTCACGCCTTCCATCTCGTAGAGGATGCGGCCCATCTTGACCACCGCGACCCACTCCTCCACGTTGCCCTTCCCGTGACCCATGCGCGTCTCGGCGGGCTTCTTGGTGACCGGCTTGTCCGGGAACACCCGGATCCAGACCTTGCCGCCGCGCTTGATGAACCGGGTCATGGCGATGCGGCCGGCCTCGATCTGGCGCGCGGTGAGCCGCCCCGACTCGAGGACCTTGAGCCCGTAGTCGCCGAAGGCGAGATCGCCGCCGCGGTAGGCCTTGCCCTTGTGGCGGCCCTTCATCTGCTTGCGGAACTTGGTGCGTGCTGGCTGGAGCATCTCGTCTCTCCCTACTGCACCGGCGTCGGCGTGGCGGCCGAGGACCGGGTGGGGGCCGGGCGGGCGGCGCGCGGGCTGATCTTCTCCGCGGCGGCGCCCTCGGGGAGCACCTCGCCGCGGAAGATCCATACCTTGCAGCCGATCTTGCCGTAGGTCGTCCGCGCCTCGGCGAATCCGTAGTCGATGTCCGCGCGCAGCGTGTGCAGCGGCACGCGCCCCTCGCGGTACCACTCGTAGCGGGCCATTTCCGCGCCGCCCAGGCGGCCCGAGCAGGCCACGCGGATGCCCTTGGCGCCGAACTTCTGCGCCGTCTGGATGGCCTTCTTCATCGCGCGGCGGAAGGCGATGCGCCGCTCGAGCTGGGTGGTGATGTTCTCGGCGACGAGCTGCGCGTCGGTCTCCGCCTTGCGCACCTCGACGATGTTCAGGAACACCTCGTTCTGGGTGAACTGCTGCAGCTCCTTCTTGATCTGCTCGATGCCGGCGCCGCGCTTGCCGATGACGATCCCCGGACGCGCGGTGTGCACGTTCACCTTCACCTTGTTGGCGGCGCGCTCGATCTCCACCTTGGAGACCCCCGCGTGGCCCAGGGATTTCTTGACGAACTCCCGGATGCCGATGTCCTCGTGCAGCCAGCGCGCGTAGTTCTTCTCCTCGTACCACTTGGAGTCCCAGGAGCGGATGACGCCCAGGCGGAAGCCGAT
>JBJMQJ010000532.1:0-3006 GCA_045802765.1 Myxococcales bacterium | reverse complement strand
TTCGACCAGTCGACCTACATCCGCTCGGCCGTCAAGGCGCTGGAGCACGAGGCGGTGCAGGGCGGCCTCCTGGCCATCCTGGTGATCCTGATCTTCCTGGTGAGCTTCCGCGCCACGGCGATCGTGGCCGTCGCCATCCCGCTCTCGATCATCAGCACCTTCATCCTGCTGTACTTCACCGGGAACACGCTCAACGTCTTCACCCTGGGAGGGCTCGCGTTGGGAGTGGGCCGGCTGGTGGACGACTCGATCGTCGAGCTGGAGAACATCCATCGCCACCTCGCGCTCGGGCAGGACCGCAGATCCGCGGTGCTGGCCGCCGCCCAGGAGGTGGCGATGCCCATCCTGGTCTCCACCATCACCACCATCGTGGTGTTCTTCCCGGTGCTGTTCCTCTTCGGCATCGCGCGGAACCTCTTCCTGCCGCTCGCGCTCACCATCGCCTTCGCGCTGATCATGAGCTTCTTCGTCTCGCGCACCGTCACGCCCCTGCTCTGCCTCAAGGTCCTGCGCGCCGAGCACGCGCACGACCGCGCCGGCGTCGCGGGATGGATCGTGCGCCGCCTGGAGGGGATGGACGACGCGTACGCGCGGGCCTTGCGCTGGGTCCTGGGCCACCGCGCCCTGACCGTCGTCTCCATCCTGGCGTTCTTCGCCCTGTCGCTCGGGATCAAGCAGTTCATCGGCACCGAGTTCTTCCCGGACACCGACGAGTCGCAGTTCACGCTGCTCTACAAGACGCCCATCGGGACGCGCGTCGAGCGGACCGAGCAAGTGGCGACGCGCCTCGAGGACGCCGTGAAGAGCACGCTGGGCCCGAACACGACCACCATGATCAGCGACAGCGGCCTCCCGCTGGGCCGCACGGCCATCTTCAGCGCCAACACGGGGCCGCACGCCGGCAATCTTCAAGTCAACCTGGTCCCCAAGGCGGCGCGGCCCTTCTCCGACGCGCAAGCGACCGAGAAGGTGCGCGCCACCATCCGCGACGCGCTGCCCGGCACGCAGCTCTACTTCTTCGTGGGCGGCATCGTGAAGCGCATTCTCAACTTCGGTTCCGCGGCCCCCATCGACGTCGAGATCCTCGGGTACGACCTGGAGGCCGGGTCGCGCTACGCGGCGCAGGTCGCCGCGCGCATGCGGCAGCTCACCTCGGGAGACGGCCGGCCGCTGCTCACCGACGTGCAGATCTCGCGGGAGGAGAACTATCCCGAGCTCGACGTCGTCGTCGACCGGGAGAAGGCCGGAACGCTGGGCCTCACCGAGACCCAGGTGGCGCAGAGCGTGCTCGCGACGCTGTCGGGTAGCACCCAGTTCGCGCCGACCCCCTTCACCGATCCGACCACCGGCAACGAGTACTTCATCAACGTCCGCATGGACGACCGCTTCCGCTCGCACGTCAACGATCTCGGCGAGGTGTTCGTCACGACGCCCAAGGGAGGGGTGGTCTCGCTCTCCTCGCTCGCCCGCATCGAGCGCTCCAGCGGCCCGGTGCTGATCAACCGCAAGTACCTGCAGCGGATCGTCGACGTGACCGCCAACGTGGCGCCCGGCAAGGATCTGGGCTCCGCCAGCGCGGCGGTGCAGAAGGTGCTCGACGATCTCCGCCCGCCCGAGGCGTTCACCGCGCAGCTCTCCGGGCAGACCGCCGCGCAGCGCGACGCCTTTCGCGGGCTGGGGCTCGCGGCCCTGATGGCCATCGCGCTCGTCTACATGGTGCTCGCCTCGCAGTTCCGCTCCCTGCTCGATCCGCTGGTGATCATGTTCAGCGTCCCGCTCGGCATCTCCGGCGTGTTCCTCATGCTCTGGATCACCGGCACCACGCTTTCGGTGAACAGCTTCATGGGCATCATCATGATGGTCGGCATCGTGGTCTCGAACGGCGTGCTGCTGGTCGACTTCGCCAACGTGCTGCGCGAGCGCGGCAAGGACCTCATCGAGGCCACTGTCGAGGCGGGCCGCACACGCCTGCGCCCCATCCTCATGACCACCATCGCCACCATCGTAGGCCTGGTCCCCATGGCGCTGGGCATCGGCGAGGGCAGCGAGACGAACCTGCCGCTGGCCCGCGCGGTCATCGGCGGTCTCGCCGTCTCCACCGTGTTCACCCTGTTCCTCGTGCCGGCGCTCTATTCGCTGCTCGATCGGTTCCGCCGTCCGGCCGAACAGGAAGCCTCCGAAGGCCGTACGGCGCCCGCCTGAGCCGAAGCCTCGGGAAGCGCATCGAAAGGGACCATGAACGCACTCCGGAAAATGGCAGCTGCGGCACTGCTCTGCGGCGCCGCCGCGCGCGCGCAGCAGCCCGAGAGGATCACCTTTCCCGAAGCCGTCCAGCGCGCGCTCGCGCGCAACTCCTCGGTGCGCCTCGCGGTGCAGGAGATCTCGCGCGCCCACGGCATCCTGCGCGAGGTTCGCTCGGCAGCCATCCCCACCCTGACGGCCAATGGCGTCTACACGAGGCTCGACGCCGACCGCACCACCACGGCCATCGATCCGACCACCGGCGGGGCGGGCACCCGGACGGTGCAGCCGCGCGACTCGTGGACCGCGAATCTCCAGCTCGCGGTCCCGCTCGTCGCCCCCCAGCGCTGGGTCCAGTGGGAGCATGCCTCCGAGCAGGTGGACGTGGCGCGCCTGTCGGCGGAGGACGTGCGCCGGCAGATCGCGGTGACCACCGCGCGCACGTACGTCTCGGTGATCTCGCAGCACCGTCTGGTCGACGCCAATCAGCGCGCGGCGGACAACGCGCGCGAGCACCACGAGGACGCCAAGGCGCGGCTCTCCGCCGGGACGGGCAACCGCCTCGACCTGGTGCGCGCGGCCCAGGAGCTGGCCACCTCGGAGTCGCAGGTGCAGTCCGCCTTGACCGCCCTGGTGCGCGCCCAGGAAGCGCTGGGGATCCTGGTCGGCGGCGACGCGCCGATCGACACCACCGACGAGATGCAGTTCCCGCCTCTCCCCGCGCCCGCCGAGGCCCTGGACGACGCCGAGCGGCTGCGCGCGGAC
>JBJMQJ010000531.1:0-9481 GCA_045802765.1 Myxococcales bacterium | reverse complement strand
GTCGTGGCCGAGAAGTCGGCCGCGTGATATCCTAACTGTCCTGCACTGACATGGCGGTTTTGAATGGGGCGCGTCACAGCGCCGGGGGTCCCGATGCCCAATGCGCCATTGCGGCTGCTGCACATTTCCGATCTTCACTTCTCGTCGGGAGCCGATCGGAGGGCAACCGTCGACGATAAAGCCCACAAGCCCGGACTGAGCGTGTTCGTAGCGGAAAATGAAACCCGAGCCTTCTTCAATCAACTGAAAAGGCTGTTCGGGCGTCAGCCGGAAGACCTTTGGCCGAAAGCAGTCATCGTCACGGGCGATCTGGT
This sequence comes from Myxococcales bacterium, assembly GCA_045802765.1. Taxonomy (GTDB): domain Bacteria; phylum Myxococcota; class Myxococcia; order Myxococcales; family 40CM-4-68-19; genus VBKO01. The sequence continues at coordinate 9,167 of JBJMQJ010000531.1, read as the reverse complement.
GAACCGCGGAGGAACGGACATCCAAGACGGCCGGAGCGAGTTCCATGCCGCGCGCGAGTTCCTGGTCGATCTTGCGGCCTGGCTCAAGATCGACCGCAAGCGGATCATCGTGGTGCCTGGCAATCACGACGTCACCTGGGGCGGACAGCACTCCCAGCTCGAGCGGTTCAACGCCTTTCTGCAGCACACGAAAGAGTTCACCGCTCCTACGATCACCAATGGGCAGCTCAGTCCTGCGCGAGTTCCGCTGAAAATCCGCGAGGGCGTTGAAGTGGAGCTGCTGCTGCTCGTCTCGCCAACGTTCAGCGGGATGCCGGACGCGGCGAGCGATGTATTCTTCGAGCAGATCGCGGATCGCGTGTCCGAGCTCGATCCGGGTGTTCGCGAGGCGCTTCTCCAACAGATTCGTGTGACGCGACGCTCTTTGGACATTGCCGCGATCGGCGAGTACCAGCGCAGCTTTTTTGGCGCGAGCGCGGCGGACGAGCGCCCACGAGGCGACCTGGAGCCAACGCCCATCCGGATCGCGGTGATGCATCATCACTTGCTGCCCGACTCGGAAATCGAGATCAGTCAGTTCGAAGCGGTCGTCGATTCGGGCAAAGTCATTCAAGAGCTGCTCCACGCCCGATTCGACCTGGTGCTCACGGGTCACAAGCACAACCGCCGCTTGGCGCAATATCGTACGAACAACCAGACCATCGACGTATCCAGCGCTCCGAGCTTGTTCCTTACTGGTGGATCGCCGCCGGGATTCTCCGTAATCGATATCTTTGGCACGAAGAGTCCTTGGTACGCGTCGATCTTCGAATATGCGCGCGGGTACGATTTGCCCCACCGGACAGACCTCGTCCGGGTAGGACGCATCCGCGACGACGTACTGAAATGCTCTGCGAGCCTCAGTCAGGACGATCAAGAGCGACGCCTTCTGCCCGTGCTCACCGCGCTTGAAAGGATTGCTGAGTGGTTGCAGGATCCGAGCGCGCCGGTCGATCTGGCAGACAAGGTCCTGCGTCAGACGTTCGTCGACCTCGAACAGGTCGCCGCACGTACGCTCACGTTCCGGTCGCCGGAATTGGCGGAACGATGGAGCGAGTTGATCGGGATCGCGGGCTCGCGAGGAACCAAGGAGCTACAGCTCGTGAGCGACGGGGATCTCTCGTATTGGATCGAGGCGCGCAACGCCGGTTCCGAGGCCGCCAAGTATCGCGAACCGTTGCGTGCCTTTCGCGGAAACAAGACGAGAATCATGATCCTTGCTCCTACGCTTCGTTACGACCAGGAACGCGCAAAGGCGGATCAAGCCATCGCAGACATGCTCGCGGACGGTTTCCGCGTCCTCGTCGTCAAGAGCAGGGCCATCAATTTCGAGCTGCCAACCGGGAGGGATTTCGGGATCATCAGCGACTTTGCGGTCAGCAAGTTCCACGGCATGGGCGAGAGCGCTCGAGCGTTGACGGAGAGCTTCAACCGCGAGACGTTGAGCCTCGCACGCGTCGATTGGGCGAATCTGCAGCGGGTCAGCGCCTGGGACTCCGCCAAGGAGGTGCCGTTCGCGCAGTGGGCCAAGGAGACGCGCTGGGAGTAGGCCGAAGAACGTGGGGGACCCATGGCTGAGCAGTCTGGTTTGCAGAATCCGAATGTCTCGGCAGCGGTCGACGCCCTGGATGCCGCCCGCGCAAACCCGCCCAAGGACGTGTCGCACATTCCATTGCGTGCCTTTGCGTCGAAGTCGGACGAAGGCGTCGAAACCGCGTACAAGCAGGCGCTCCGGAGAGCAAGCGAGGCCGTCGTCTGGTATCAGCGGGCGAAGGATCGAAAGAGGCGTCCGGCCATCGGCCTTCGCTTCCTCGCCATAGTGATCGGCGGTCTAGGCACAGTGACGCCGATCGTGGTGAGCATGCTCAGCGATCCGCTGGGCAAGCGGCTTCTCCCTTCAGCCTCGATGTTCGCGGCGATCGCAGTCGGGTGCGTCGCTCTCGACAAGTTCTTCGGGTTCTCGTCCGGCTGGATCAGATACATGAGCGCGATGCTCGAGCTGCAAGACAAGATCGAATCGTTCGAGTTCGCCTGGGCGCGCGAGCGTGTCAAGCGTGCCGCCTCGAGCGCGACGGCTGAATCCCAAGCAGCCGATCTGGACATGATCGCGGCGTTCGTCGCTTCGATCTCAAGGGCGATCCGAACCGAGACGGAGGCGTGGGCGGCCGAGTTCAAGACAGTTCTCGCTGGGCAGGAGACCGCGCTCGAGGCGCAGCGGAACGCCACTTCCATCGTGGCCAGGCGACGCGGGGCCCTCAAGGTTCTCGCCGGCAACGTAGACGCTCTCGATGGGCAGCAATGGCAGATTCGCCTCGACGACGATCCCGCGGAGCCGATCAGCGGCCAGGTGGCAGCAATCAACGACGTCGAGGAAGGAATCCACCGCATCCGCGCGACCGCGAAGAAAGGCGGGAGCGAAGTGCGGGCGGAAGATGTGGTGAACATCAAGAACGGTGAAGTCACAGCCCTGACGCTCTCGTTCGCATGAGATGCATGCTAGACGCCTCGGACTTGACCGGGCCGCGGGCCGGAGCGCAGATTTGCGCCCCGACTGCCAGGGCGGCTTGGGCTGGCTCGGTCGTCAGAGGCCTCCTCGCATCGCCCGCGCGCCGATCGCGAAAGGGGGACTTCATGCCGTTCTGGAATCCCGATCCGACGTTCTATCCCTCCGCCCGCATGGCCATGCAGGCTCCCGCGGAGCGGCTCGCCTATCTCGTCACCCTCAACCCCGCGCTCGCCGGCAAGCCCGATGCGCTGTGCGTGGTCGACGTCGATCCCGGCTCGCCCAGCTACTCCCGCGTCGTCGGCCGGGTGGAGATGCCCAACGCGGGCGACGAGCTCCACCATTTCGGCTGGAACGCGTGCAGCTCCGCGCTCTGCCCGTACGCTCCGCATCCGCACGTCGAGCGCCGGTACCTGCTCGTCCCCGGCCTGCGCTCCTCGCGGCTCCACGTCATCGACACCAAGCCCGATCCGCGGCAGCCACGCATCGTCAAGGTGATCGAGCCGCGCGAGGTGGCGGAGCGCGCCGGCTACAGCCGCCTCCACACCGTGCACTGCGCTCCCGACGGAATCTACGTGGGCGCGCTGGGCTCGCCGCAAGGCGACGGGCCTGGCGGCATCCTCGTCCTCGATCACGACAATTTCGAGGTCCTCGGCCGCTGGGAGGTCGATCGCGGTCCGCAGGTCCTCGCGTACGACTTCGCCTGGCACCTCGGGTACGACACGCTGATCACCAGCGAATGGGGCACTCCCAACATGGTCGAGGGAGGGCTCAATCCGGAGCTCTTGCTGCAAGGCAAGTACGGCCATTCCCTCCACGTCTGGGACCTGCGCAAGCGGCGGCACCTGCAACAGCTCGATCTCGGCGCCGATCAGCAGATGGTCCTCGAGCTGCGCCCGGCGCACAACCCCACCAAAGCCTACGGCTTCGTCGGAGTCGTCGTGTCGACCAAGGACCTCTCCGCCTCGATCTGGCTTTGGCACCGGGAAGGCGCCGGCTGGGCAGTGCGCAAGGTCATCGAGATTCCCGCCGAGCCGGCGGACCCCGCCGATCTTCCTCCCGCCCTCAAGCCATTCAATGCCGTTCCCGCGCTGCTGACGGACATCGAGCTGAGCCTCGACGACAAGTTCCTCTATGTCTCCTGCTGGGGGACGGGAGAGCTGCGGCAGTACGACGTGAGCGACCCGTCGAACCCGCGGCTCGCGGGCTCGGTGCGGCTGGGCGGAATCGTGGCGCGCGCCCCGCACCAGAAGGGCGGCGAGCTGAACGGCGGACCGCAGATGGTCGAGGTCAGCCGCGACGGGCGCCGCGTCTACCTCACCAACTCGCTGTACGCCTCGTGGGACGCCCAGTTCTATCCGGAGGGCATCCGCGGCTGGATGACGAAGATCGATGCCAGTCCGGAGGGCGGCATCGCCGTCGACCCGAGCTTCTTCGTCGCCTTCGAGGGCGAACGTCCGCACCAGGTCCGTCTGGAAGGAGGCGACGCGTCCTCGGATTCCTACTGCTATCCATGAGCGGTTCCTGGCCCTGGCTCACGCTCGCGCTGCTGGGCGCCTACCACGGGCTGAACCCGGGAATGGGCTGGCTGTTCGCGGTGGCGCGCGGGCTCCAGGATCAGCGCCGCGGAGCGGTGTTGCGGTCTCTGGGCCCGATCGCGATCGGGCACGCGGCGTCGATCGCGCTCGTCGTAGCGCTGGTGGGCGGGGTACAGACCCTGGTTGCGCCCGGTCCCGTCCGCGCCGTCGGCGCGGTGGTGCTGATCCTCTTCGGCGTCTTCAAGCTCCTCAGGCCGCGCTCCCATCCGCGCTGGGTGGGCATGCGCATCGGCGCGGGCGAGCTGGCCCTCTGGTCGTTCCTCATGGCGACCGCGCACGGGGCGGGCCTCATGCTCTTTCCCGTCCTGCTCGCCTTGCCCGCCGCGGCTCAGGGGACGCACGCCGGGGGGCACGCCCACGGCGCCGCCGGCGCCCTCGGCCAGGACGCCGGCGCAGTCCTGGTGCATACGCTCGCGATGCTGCTGGTGATGGGCGCGGTGGCGCTCGTCGTCTACGAGAAGGTAGGCCTGGCGATCCTGCGCCGCGCGTGGATCAACCTGGACCTGGTCTGGGCGGTCGCCATCGTGGCAGCGGGCGCATTCACGCTGTTCACGTGAGCGTTCAAGGCTCGGTCGAACCCTCCGCGTTCATGACGTCCGCCCAGAAGCGCGGGTTGTAGCCGGCGCCGAAGCCCGGGGGTGGAAATCCCGCACCCGCGACGAACAGCGTGCCCGAGGTGAAGTAGCCGGACGAGAGCGAGGTGCTCAGCATCACGCTCGTGCCGCAGATCCGCGACAGCTCGCGCGAGTCGAGCGCCGCCGCCCCCGGGGTGACCACCCACGACGGATCGATCGAGCGCACGCTGAAGCCGCTCGCGAGCGAGGCCCCGGAGAAGAAGGCGCGCGATACCGCAAAGGAGAATGAACCATAGGAGTAGAGCGGGAACGACATCGGGCAAGCGGCGATCCCGGTCGTCAGCGGGTAGGTGTCTCCACCGTTCCCGTTCATGTCGGATCCGGTCGTGCCCGATGCGATGCCCGAGCCGGTGGTGCCCGAGGCGATTCCTACTCCTCCGGAGTACCCGTATCCCCAGATGTCCAGGCCGGCGGGCGAGCCGCTCGTGCTTCCGAACCCGAGGCCCAGCGTGAGCACCGGGGTACCGAGCCCGCTGCTCGAGCGCGCGAAGGCGCGCGGCCGTTGCGCCGCGCCCATGAAGACCACGCGATGCACCTCGATGAGGAAGATCTTGCGCGAGGAATCCGGCCCAGGCGAGACGAAGCGCGCGATCCCGGACGCGTCCGTCGTCGCCTTCTGCGATCCCGGCGCGGCTCCCCGCCAGCGCACGTATACGTCGGCGCCGCTCACCGGCGCGCCGCTGGCGTCGGCGATCATCACCGCGCCCGCGGCCCTGCCGTCGGACCGCAATGCCGCCACCGCGTCGGCGTAGAGCGGGGCGGGCGCGACGAAGGTGCTCGCCTGCGCGAGGGCGTCCGATGCCTGGACGCGGCCGGAGCCCGTCACGCGATCCCAGCCCTTCTTGCCGAAGTCCGCGGCGGTGGCTTGCAGCAACGGCCGCACCGCGTCCGGCGCAACGCCGGCGCCGATCAGGGCGGCCGCCGCCGCGCTCACATGCGCAGTCGCGGGCGAGGTGCCGGCGAACAGCCACCAGCTGATGTCGGTGGGCGAGCCCGGCGGAAAGGCCTGGCCCAGCGCCCCGTCGAAGAGGCCGTCCTGGTTCACGTCCTGGCGCGGATCGCCTCCCGGACCGACCAGGTCGAGGGCCTCGCCGCCAGTCGAGTAGTACGCGACGGCATACCCTTTCATCGCGTCGAGCGTGAAGGCGCCCACCGAGATGACGTCCGGGAACGCGGCCGGATGCAGCACCATGCGCCCGCCCGTGTTGCCGCTCGCGGCGACGATGACCACGTCGCTCGCCCTCGCGCGGGCGATGGCGTCGGTCATCATCGCGCCCGGCGCGTAGTTGCGCGCGAAGTCGAGCGACAGGTTGATCACCTGCGCCCCGGCGGCGATCGCGTAACGGATGCCTTCCGCCAGCCAGAACTCGGTCCCGCGGTTGCTGGAATCGAGGACCTTGATGGGCAGGACGATGGCGCCGGCCCCGGCGCCCACGTAGGGAATCGCCGCCGAGGAAAAGCTGCCCTGGCCGGCGATGATGCTCGCCATCGCCGTTCCATGACCGTTGTCGTCGTTCGGGTGCGCGTCTCCGTTCACGAAGTCCCAGCCGCTGGCGAACTGCGTCGCATCGAAGACGGGCGCCCGGGCGTACGCGCCGGAGAGGTCCAGGTAATCCTCGTAGGCGACGCCGCTGTCGAGCACCGCGACGATCGGAGCGGTCGCGTCGGCGGACAGCAGGCTCGCATCGCCGGGCTCCCCGCTGGCGGGGAAGTGCCACGTCTGCGGATAGGTCGCGCTGCCGAGGAAGATGCGGTTCGGCTCGGCGGTCGCGATGCCCGTCGCGGCGCGCAGCGTGTCCAGCGCGCCCTGGAGCGAGACGCCGTCGGGGAGCTGCGCCAGGTTGAACACCGCCTGGCCGGTGGCGACGATCGTCGCGCTCACCAGGGCGAGGGCGTTCGTGCACGCGACTGGCAGCGCGCCGGGGTCGCAGCTCACGATGATCTGCTGTGGCGCGATCACCTGGGGCAGGCCGTCGATGACCTGCGTCACGCGCGAGACCGCACCCGCGGGCAGGGACGCCAGCGCAAACAGGGCGACGACCGCGCTGGCGGTGCCTCTCCGATTCAAGACAGATCCTGTCATTTCACCGACCTCGCGCCTGTTCACGACGGTCCCGGGAACCTCGCGGCCCCGGGTCCGCGCGCCATTTCTTCGAGCAGCTCGTTCTTCCGCCGCAGCTCTTCGATGAGGCGCGCATTCTCCAGCGCCGATCCGGCCAGGGCCGCGAACGCGCTCAAGAGGCCGAGGTCCCTCTGCGAGAGCAGCGAACCGACGCGCCGCGAGTCGACGTAGAGGATTCCCAGCTGGCGCCCGCCGAAGCGGATCGGCGCGCAGAGCACCGAGCGGAGCCCGAGATCGAGGATGCTCCTGCGCGTGCTCAGCTCTTCGCGGCCGACGATGTCCGCGACCGCCAGCACTTCGCCGCTGCGCAGCACGCGGTCGGCGACGGTGCGCGAGATGCGCAGGGTCGCGGTGGCGTCGGCTCCCCGCACCGCCGCCACCCGCGGCGCGCTCGCGTCCTCGGTGAGGAGGATGAAGCCGCGCTCGGCGCCGGTGAGGAACAGCGCCTCGTCGAGCACGTCCTCGAGCAAGGCAGCGGACCCGTTTTGCACGGCGAGGCGCTGAGCTGCCTGGGTCAGCGCGTCGACCTGCGAAAGCGACCTGCGCTCGAGCGCCTCGACGTCCTTCTGCAGGCGCTCGACCTCGCGCAAGTCGGGCGCCGCCCCCAGCTTCTCGAACGCGACGCGGGCGCGGCGCAGGGCCGTGGCGGCCTGCATCGGCTCGCTGCGATCGAGCGCCAGGGCGCAGGCAACGCAGTCCGTCCGGGCCAGCTCGAGCAGCGCGCTGGCGCCCTGGAGAAGGTCGCGCGCCTTCTCCACCGCGCTGCCGGCCGCAGCTCCGTCGCCCAGGGCCCGCGCCGCCAGCGCCCGCACGCGCCAGAGGTTCCCCTGCTCGACGAGGTTGTTCGATTCGACGGCGAGCTTCAGCCCCGCGACCGCGCGCGCCGCGGCCGCGGACGGATCGAGCTGCAGGAGATCCAGCTCGGCCAACCGCCGTTCCGTCTCCGCCAGCTCGTCGCGCGCGCCCGTGCGCTCCGCGATCTCCCTGGTCTCGTGGTACAGCGCGGCCGCGCCCGCCAGATCGCCCTCGCGCGCGGCGACCTCGCCCAGGTTTCCGCGGATCATCGCTTCGATCCGGGCGTGACCGCCCGCCTGCTGGATCTTCGCCAGACCTTGCTGGAGGAGGTCCTTTGCCCTCGGCGAGTCGCCGCGCTCGCGATAGAGCGATCCGAGGTTGTTGAGGATGAGCAGCTCCTCTTCGAGCGTCTGGCCCTTCTCCCTCAGCTTCTCCCAGGCCTCGAGGGCGCCATCCCATTCGCCGGCGAGATAGCGGGCGGCGCCGAGGTTGTTCCAGGCGATGGCCTCCTGGCGCTCGTCTCCCAAAGATCGATACAGCTCGAGCGCCTTCCAGGTCTCCCGCGCCGATTCGTCGTACCGGGTCAGGTATCGGTACGCCGTCCCCAGACCGGCTCGCGCATCCGCCTCGGCGCGCCGGTCGCCGCCGCGCCGAGCGATCAGCACCGCCGCGCGCTCCTCGATCAGGGCGCGGCGTCCGTCGCCGCGGTGCCATGCGCAGGTCCCGAGCAGGTGATGCAGCCGGGTGGCCGCATCGGCGTCGCCGCGCGCACGGGCCAAGGGCAGCACGGCGGCCGCCAGCTCTTCCGCGCGCGCGTAGTCGCCGCGCATCGCCTCCGCCCGGGCCTCCACGGTCGCCACTGCCAGCGGGTCGGCGCCCCAAGCGCGCGCGCGGCCGAGCGCCTCGAGCACCAGATCGAAGCGGCCCTCCTGCCAGCGGGCCTTGGCGATCTTCTGCCAGATGCGTTCCGCCGCGCCGCCGCGGGCGAGCGCCTCCGCGTAGTCGCGCCTCGCCGCGACCGGCTGCCCGGCGAGCGCCAGGCAGTCGCCCGCGCGTTCCCAGAGGACCGCCGCCCGCGGGCTCTTGAACGGATGCCGCAGGCCGGCGCAGGCGATCTGGTAGAGGCGCGCCGCCTCCACCGGCGCGCCGGCGCGGAGCCGCTCGCGCGCCGCCGCGAGCGCTGCTCGGACCCGGCCGCGGGCGCGAGCACGGAAGAGATGTCCGGCGCGCGTGGCCGGCTGCTGCGCCAGCTCCGCGGCGCGCAGGTGCGCGCGCCTGCGCAGGCCGGCGGACAGGGCGCGGTCGGCGGCGCGCACGACCGCGAGCTGCGAGAGTCGCAACCCGAGCTTCTCCGCCACGACCAGGCCGTCGGCGACGAGCGTCTCCTCGTACCCTGCCAGCGCGTGCGTACCGAGCTCCGGCCAGAGCACCGCCGCGAACCCGACGGAAGCGCGCTGCGACTCGGGCAGCCCGGC
>JBJMQJ010000530.1:0-4990 GCA_045802765.1 Myxococcales bacterium | reverse complement strand
GATCAGCTGCGAGCGGCCTTTGGCCGCCGCCTTCGGGAGCGCGCGGGGTGATTCGCCCTCGGTCGGGATGTCCAGGTAGGTGAACAGGTTGGAGACGAACAGCCCGTCCTCGTACAGGCTGCCGATGGAGGCGAGCGCGGACTGGATGGCGGCCTGCCCTTGCCGGAAGGCGACCAGGTAGAGCGTCAGGTCGCCCAGCGTGATGCGCGCCCGCGCCGCGCGATCGGCCATGAACAAGTACGAGGCATAGAAGGCGAGCAGGGAGAGCGCGCCCAGCACCAGTCCCGCCGCGCTCTTGCGCAGCGCCAGGCGCCGGTCCTCCGAGTAGAACTTGTCGAACAGCGCGCGGTACCGGCCGAGCACCAGGGGCGCCAGTCCGAAGATCTTCACTTCCTTCACGTGCGAGTCGCGCGTGAGGATCCACTCCAGGTAGTTCTGCCGCCTGCCCTCCGGGGCGCGCCACGAGTTCAGCCGGAACGACTCGCCCGAGAAGCGCGCCTCGGCGAAGAACGCGGGCAGAGAGGCGGCGACGATCACCAGCGTACTCCACCAGGAGAGCCGGGCGAGCAGCGCCGCGTAGCTCGCCAGGATGAGGAGCTGCTGGCAGAGCGAGGCGAGCTCCAGCACCAAGGACAGCGGGCGGACGCTGGCTTCCCGCCGCGCGTTCTGCATCTTGTCGTAGGTGTCCGCGTCCTCGAAGTGGCGCAGCTCGAGGGTGGCCGCCTTCTCCAGGATGAGCGTGTTGACGTGGTTCCCGAGCGAGGCGCGCATCAGGTCGCGCAGGAGCGCCTGCCCGCGCGAGAGCACCGTCGAGACGACCATGAGGCCGAACTCGACGAGCACGTACTCGACGACGCGCCGCTCGTCGGCGGGCGACCCGGTGCGCGCCGCCTGCACCACCGCGTCGACGATCAGCTTCCCCAGCCACGCCATCGCCGCCGGGATCGCCGCCTGGCCGATGAGCAGCGCGACGATGCCCGCCGCGAACCCGCGCGACGAGTCCTTCACCAGCTGGAAGACTCGCGGGAGCGCGCGCAGGTAGCTCAGGGTGAGCCGGATGCGCTCGCGCAGCGATTGCGGGGGCGGCAGCACCGGCCTCAATGCTCGAGCATCTCCTGCACCTTCATCTTGTCTTCGCGGTACGTGAAGTGCTGGTAGAGCTGCCAGGCGTTCTGCTTGTCGAGGATGCGGTCCTTGAGGATGGGGACCGCAGCAAGCTTGTCGTCGCGGTAGACGAGCCGGTCGATGAGCTGCCCCGCCTGGTTGGTGGTGAAGAACGCGTTCGCCGCGGCGGTGCGCAGCACGGCGAGCTTCGCCGCGTCTCCCGCCTCGCGGTCGAGCGCGGTGCGCAGCGTACGGAAGTCCTTCTCGGTCATCGCCTGCGGGCCCTTGGCCTCGGTGACCCGCACGTTGAGCAGCTCGCCGGCGCGGGCCTGCACCTTCTTCTCGCGCACGCCGCCGCTGGGGAGCTGGAAGACCATCCGGTAGTAGTGGTCGGGCAGCGCGTCGAAGGCGACCGGCGCGGTGTCGGCGGCGACGAGGGCCGGCCCGTCGAAGGCCTGCACCTGCGTGCCCTCCGGCTCGGTCACCTCGATCACGGTGCGGCCGTGCACGCGGTACTCGAGCCGCATCCCGTCCTCGACGATCACCGTCGGCTGCGGCGGACGTTCCGGGGGCGCCCTCTCCGGCGGCTTCTCCGGCCGCTCGGGCTGCGCCTCCGCCGGTTTCTCGGGCGGCACGACCTGCGGCGCGGCGCACGCGGCCAGCAGCAGGAGGGCGGGGAGGGCGCGCTTCATGCGTTGGTTGTAAACCGGGATGGCGATCAGCGCTCGTTCTTGAAGACCTGCCCGCCCTTCATGACGAACCGGACGTGCTCGAGGCGGGCGACGTCCTGCAGCGGGTCTCCGTCGACGGCGGCGAGGTCGGCGAAGCGGCCCGGCGCGACCTCGCCGAGGTTCTGGGACTCTCCCAGCAGCGCCGCCGCGACCGTGGTGGCGCTCTGGATCGCCTGCATCGGCGTCATCCCGTAGCGCACCATGTAGCCGAACTCCTTGGCCTGGTTCTCCGACCAGGAGAAGCCCCCCGCGTCGGTGCCGAAGGAGATGCGCGCGCGCTTGCGCACGGCCTTGGCGAAGGCGTTCTTCTCCAGCTCCACCATTCGGGGCCAGATGCCGCCCCGGCCTTCGGCGACATACACCCCCACGTAGATGGTCGGACACCAGAACACGTCCTGCTTCACCATGCGGTCGATGAGATCGTCGGTGAGGCCATCGCCATGCTCGATGGTGTCCACGCCCGCCCGGAGCGCCGCGTCGATCCCGTCCCAGCCGATCGCGTGCGCGGCGACCTTGCGGCCGATGCGGTGCGCTTCCTGGACCAGCGCCTTCGCCTCTTCGTCGGTGAAGTTGACCCAGCTGGAGAGCCGCGCCTTCTTCTCGTCCCAGTAGTACTTGCGGTCCGCGTAGAACTTGATCCAGTCCGCTCCGTACTTCACCTCCTCGCGCACCGCCTTGCGGACGCCGTCGGGCCCGTCGACGATCTGCACGCCTTCCGGCATGCGCAGCTCCCACGAGTAGCCGAGCAGCGGATACATGCCGGTCGGCGCCATCGCGCGCGTGGCGACGTACATGCGCGGGCCCGGAATGACGCCGCGCTGGATGGCGACCTTCACGTCCACGTCCGCGTACATCGCGCCTTCGGTCTCCAGGTCGCGGATGGTCGTGAAGCCGTTCATCAGCGCGGTCCGCGCCGCCGCCGTCGCGCGAATGGCCCGGTAAGGCGTCGATTCCTTGAGGAGCTGCTCGTCGTAGTCCGCGGCGGTGATGTCGCCCTGGAGGAGGACGTGGGTGTGGTTGTCGATCAGCCCGGGGAGGAGCGTCGCGTCGCCCAGGTCGATGATCTGCGCCTGCCCGGCCTTGCGCGCCAGCTCGTCGGCGGGCCCCACTTCCTGGATACGCTCCCCAACGACCAGGACGGCCTGCCCCGTCCGCGGCTTGTCGCCCCGGCCATCGATGAGCCGCGCCGCTTTGACCAGCACGGTCTTCGGGGGCGGCTTCTGCTGCGCCGCTTCGCGCGGCGCCTGGGCGCGGGCTGTGAACGACAGCGCAATCGCAATGCAGATTGGTCGAAGCGTCATCGGTACTCCGCGGCGCTCATTCGCTGTCCACGGCATCGGCGACGAGACGAGCGCTCGTGACGTCTGGGTCGAACTCGTCCACCGAACCGTTCTGCACGAGAATGACGCTGGAGGTTGCGGCGCTCGGGCGCTCGTGGAGGCCGTGCGCGCTCGCGGACAACGACAGGGAGGCAATCCAGAGCAGAGTTCGCATCGGTGCTCCGGGAGCGGCGCCTACCCTCGCATGGCGCCACCGAGCGGCGCAATCGCGCCGCTCTCCTCCTACCGAGGAGAGCGGCCAAGTCGTTCCGGGAGACTCGAGCGGCCCGCTGCTACGGAGGCGGGGCCGTCGGGTTCCCGAACGTCCGTTTGAAGAAGCCCGAGTCTTGCCCGGCGACGTACAAGGTCGTCCCGTCGGCGGGCTGCGGCGTGATCGCGAAGTAGTTGGACGTCTCGAGATCCGTCGTCACGTCCGTGAAAGTTGCGCCGGAATCCACGGACCGGAACACGCCACCGCCCACCAGGGTCGCGGTGACCGCGTAGAAGGATCCCGTAATCACACCTCCTGAAGACGTGCCGTCGACCGCAAATGCGACGCCGGTGACGTTACCGGCCAGGAGCGCGGTGGTTCCAAAGTCGAACCCAGGTGCGGTCCCGACCTCGATCTTGCCGCTGGTGTGGCCAATCACGACGGTCGTCCCGGCCCGATCGATTGCGATCGCGTTGACCTGGCCGGGATCCGTCGTCGTCAGCAGCAAGGCGCTGCCTGCTGCAACCTGGAAGATGTTCCCATTCGCGGTTCCGGCGAACAGCGTGCCGTCCTTGGTGATCGCCAGCGCCGTCGGCGTATCGTCGAAGCTCGTTGCGTCCAGAGCAAGCCGAATCTTCGTCCACGAGCCGCCGTCGTCCGTCGACTGGAAGAGGCCGTCACCGTTTCCGAACGCCGCGTACAATGTCTTCTGCCTCGGATCAGACGGGTCGAGCACGATCGCTGTACGAATGGAACAAACGACGGGGTCGGGCAAGCCGCGGCCCATCACTTCAGTCCAGCTGGCTGCATCCGTCGAGTGGTACAGCTTCCCGTTGCATTCGGTCGAGGCCCAGAGGGAAAGTCCCACGTCCGGATGACCGACGGCTACGCCCAGCACCTGCTTTGTCACAGGGAAAGAAGTCTCGCTCCACGGCGGTCCTCCCGTGGACGTCTTCAGCACTCCGTCCGTGAGCGTCGCTGCGTAGATGTTCGACGGATGCGCCGGATCGAATGTCAGCGAGAACGGCTGCGCCACGCGGGTATTCGGAGACACGTCGCCCGCATTGTTCAGGCCGACCCAGCCGGTCGGCGCCGTCACAGCGACGTTGGCAGTTTCAAAGGTCGCGGTTCCGGCTGCGTTCTTCACCGTCAGCTTGAAGGGCGTCGACGCCTCGATACCGGGCACCACGATAGTGAATGGGCTCGTCACGGCACCGACCCCGTTGTCGATCGAACCTGTTCCGCCGGTAAACGAGCCGGTCAACTTCGTTGCTCCGCCGCTGAAGATGCTCGTCGGATCCGCGACGAAGCTGGTGATGACGGCCGGGTCCACTACGTCGAATGGCGCGCTCTCCTGGACCACGTCCGGCGTGCTGCTGACAGTAGCGACCAGCGTGTAACCGCTGCCAGGCTTGTTGATGCTCAGCTCGGCAAAGCTCGCCAAACCGCTGACGTCGGTGAGCAGCAGCGTGGCGCCGGACAGAAGTGCGCTTGTCGGATTGCTTCCGAGCGCGATGGTGACGGAAGCGCCAGGGACCAGGTTGAAGAACCGGTCCTTGACGGTGACCGCGACGGCCGGCGTGATGGGCAGGTTGGTCGTCGTGGTCGTCGGTTGCACGGTGAAT
>JBJMQJ010000529.1:0-11478 GCA_045802765.1 Myxococcales bacterium | reverse complement strand
GTGGCGCGCACGGTCGCTGCCTTGCGGCACGACGTGCTCAAGCACCGCGCCAGCGTGCTGTCGGCCGCCCTCGATCCGGCGGCGCGGGACGAGGTGGCGCGCGCGCTCCTCGAGCCGGAGTCGGTCTCGCGCTCGGTCGCGCAGGCGTACCAGCGCCTCACGCAAGAGGCGCGCGCGCAAGGCGTGACCTTGCGGCCGCTCGCGCGCGAGCCGATCTTCGGAGCGCTGGCGGGCGATCTGGCCGCGGCGGAATCCGTCCTGCGCAAACCCTCCGCAAAGGCGGCGCCGATCGCGGCGATCGATCGCCGGCTGCGGGAGGTCCACGGCCCGGCCCTGGCGGAGCTGCTGCGCCTGGGACCGCGCACGCGCCTCTCCGCGCGCGAGCTCGAAGGGTGGATCCGCGGCGTGGAGGCCGAGATCCGGCGCGGCGGGACCGGGTGGAGCTCGCCGTCCATCCTGGTGCAGGGAATGGAGGTGGAGTTCCCGGTCGAGCGCGAGGCCCTGGCGACCATCTTCGCGAATCTGCTCCGCAACGCCCAGGCGGCCGCCGCGCCGGAGGGACGGGTGCTCGTACGCCTGGGCGAGGAGCTCGATCCGGCGGGCCGGCGCGTCCACGTGCTGCTGGTGGGCGATTCGGCGGACGGCGATCTGACCCTGGAGGCCATCGAGTCCCGGGAAAGCGGCCGCGGGCTGGCCATCGTGCGCGATCTGACGCGCGAGTGGCATGGCCACGTGGTCGTCCGCCCCGAGCAGGCGCCGCTGCGCAAGGCGATCGGCGCCTGCTTCCCGGCGGGCGGCGGCGGGGCCTCGGCATGAAGCCGCGCTGGATCGTGTGCGAGGACGGCGACGAGTACCTCTCCCGCTTCCGCCGCTTCCTCGGCCAGGAATTCGAGTTCGTTCCCGCCGGTGATCTGCAGGACGCGCTGCGCGCGTCGGAGGGCGCGTCAGGCATCCTGCTCGACCTGGACTTCCGCCGCGCCGATCCCGCGAGGCTCGTCGACGAGTCGGGAACCACCCGCGCGCGGCTCGCCGCCGGGGAGCGCAGCCGGCTCGCCGAAATGCAGGGTGTCCTCATCCTGCGCGCTCTGCGCGGCCGCGGTTCCGCGCTGCCGGCGTTGCTCTGCGCGGACCTGGACGATCCTTCCCAGGCGCGGCGGCTGGAGGAAGAGCTGAAGCCGCTCGCCGTGGTGCCCGGCAGCGAAGGAGTCGCGCAGATCGGCGAGCGTCTGCGGCGCCGCGGCTGAAATGTAGGCTGTGGCGCCTTCGCGTGGTACGCGGCCGGCGTGCGACCGATCGAGGCCGAGCTGCTCGCGAATGCCCAGCTGTATCGCGAGGTCGTGCTGCGCAGGCTCGCTCATGCGCGCGAGTCGGTCTGGATCGCGACCGCCAACGTCAAGGAGATGCTGATCGACACCGGGACGGGGTTCCGCTCCGTCGTGGACCTCTTCGACGATCTACGCCGCCGCGGCGTCGAGCTGCGCCTGCTCCACGCCGAGCTTCCTTCCCGCCCGTTCCGCGCCGCCTTCGACCGCAAGAGCTCGCTGGTGCGCGGCGGCCTGAAGCTCAAGATCTGTCCCCGGGTCCACTTCAAGGCCGTGCTGGTGGACGGGGCCTGGCTGTATCTCGGCAGCGCCAACCTCACCGGCGCGGGCCTGGGCGCCAAGGGCGACGGCCGGCGGAACTTCGAGCTGGGCTTCTGCACGGAGGACTTCGAGACAATCGACCGCGTCACGGCCTTGTTCCAAGCGGTGTGGACGGGCGGGGAATGCGGCGCTTGCAAGCTGCGCGACGTCTGTCCGGATCCACTCGGACCTGCGCACGCCCCGCGGATGCCGGTGCGCCTGGGAAGGTCGCGCCGGTTACGTCTCTAGTTACGAGCGAAGAAGTCTTGCAGCGCGGCCGTGATCGCCTCGGGCTGTTCCACCGAAGAGGTGTGCCCCGCTCCAGGCACCAGGACGAAGCGCGCGCCGGGGATCCGTTCCGCCGTGCGCCGCGAACGCTCCGGGCGCACCGCGACGTCTTCTTCGCCCGACAGGACCAGCGTGGGAGTCCGGATCGAGCGCACCTCGTCCATCAGGCCGGCGCGCTCGATGACGCCACGCAGTGCGCGCACGCTGCCCCGAACGTCGTTCGCCAGCAGCTCCTGCTTCAGCGACTCGCGCAAGCAGGCCTTCGCGGGATCCGTCAGGAACGTGCGCCCGAACATGATCTTCATGATCGGCCTCACGAGCGGCCGCGTTCCGAACACGCGCGTGATCAGGCCCATCAGCGCGTACTTCGGCTTGTTCAGCGGCGGCTCGGGATCCCCGGCGGTCTCGATGAGGGTCAGCGAGCGCAAGAGCTCCGGCCGGCGCAGCGCCAGCCGCATGCCGATGAACCCGCCCATGGAGAGGCCGACGAAGTGTCAAGGCGCGGCGCGTAGCTTCTCGATCAGCGACGCGGCGTCGCGCGCCAAAGTGTCCATGTCGTAGCCCGAGTCGGCGATGGGGCTGCGCCCCTGGCCACGGAAGTCGAACGAGATGCACCGGTGGGCGGCCCGGAGCGCCTCGATCTGGAAGCGGTACATCTTCCCGCTCCAGAGAAGGCCGTGGGAGAAGACCACCGGCGGCCCGCCACCGCCGGTGTCCTCGTAGTGCAGCTCGGCGCCCTCGACCTGCACGCGCGGCATGCGAGCAAGGTTGCCCGAGCGGGGCGACGGGCGCATACTGAACGGCCGTATGGGTACCCGCACCGGCAGCGCCGATCTCCCCCTCCACGGAGGCCGGGTCCCCGCCTGGCTCGCGCAGCGCATGGCGCGCCTGGGCGCCGTCGTCGTCGAGGCGCTCGTTCTCCACGAAGGGCCGCACGGCGTCCTGCGACGGCTCGCCCACCCGTTCTGGTTCCAGGCGCTGGGATGCGTGCTCGGGATGGACTGGCACTCGTCCGGGATCACGACCAGCGTGCTCGGCGCGCTCAAACGCGGGCTCTCCGGGCGCGAGGACGAGCTGGGGCTCACCGTGTGCGGCGGGCGGGGACGCCATTCCCGGCGGACGCCGGGAGAGCTGGTCGCGCTCGGCGACCGGACGGGGATCGACGGCGCGGAGCTTTCGCGCACCAGCCGCCTGGTGGCGAAGGTCGACACGGCCGCGGTGCAGGATGGGTTCGCGCTCTACCTGCACGGCTTCGTCGTCGCGCGCGACGGCGCGTGGGCGGTGGTGCAGCAGGGCATGAAGCCCGAGGCGCGCACCGCGCGGCGCTATCACTGGCTGAGCGAGTCGGTGCGCAGCTTCGTCGAGGAGCCGCACGCGGCCATCGAGGGCGTGCCGCAGGGCGCGATCGTCAACCTCACCGACCGCCGCGCGGCGGCGTCGCGAGATGCGCAGGTGGAGCTCGCGGCCGATCCCGACGCCGTGGTCCGGGAGCTGCGGAGCATCCCCCATCTGCAGATGCCGGGCCACCACGAGCTCCGCCCCACCGACGTCTTCCTGCGCCGCGTCCACGCCACTCTCGCGGCGGCGGCCCAGCAAGGACCGCGCGACTTCGCCGAGCTGCTGCTCCAACCCGGCGTCGGCGCGCGCACCGTGCAAGCCCTGGCAGCGGTCGCCGAGGTGGTGCACGGCGCGCCCTGCCGCTTCAGCGACCCGGCGCGGTTCTCGCTCGCGCACGGCGGCAAGGACGGGCACCCGTTTCCCGTGCCGCTGCGCGTCTACGACCAGACGATCTCCGTGCTCAAGCAGGCCATCGCGCAGGCGCGGCTCGGCCGCGACGAGAAGCTGCAGGCGATCCGCAGGCTCGACGAGCAGGCGCGCCGGCTGGAGGGCGCGGTCTGCGGGCCGTCGCTCGAAGCTCTAATGGAAGAAGAGCACGACCGCTCGCACGAGTACGGCGGGCGCGACGCGACGGGCCCGGCGCGCCCGCGGCCGCGCCGCGGACAACTCGCGCTGCTCTGATCGGACGAGTCTATCTTTCGTGGCGGCGCCCCCTAGAATGCGTCGCCCATGACCGATCGCCTCTACCTTCGCGACCCCTACCTGAGCCGGTTCTCCGCGCGACTCATCTCGCTGCTCGACTTCGGCGGCCGTCCGGCCGCGGTGCTCGATCGCAGCGCGTTCTATCCGGAAGGCGGCGGGCAGCCGGCCGACCGGGGAACGCTCGCTGGCGCGGCCGTGGTCGACGTGCAGGAGAAGGACGGAGCCGTTTTGCACGTTCTCGACCAGCCGCTTTCGCCTGGCGAGGTGGAAGGCGTCGTGGACTGGCAGCGAAGGTTCGATCACATGCAGCAGCACCACGGGCAGCACCTCCTCTCGGCCGCCTTCGAACGCGTCCTGGAAGCGCCGACGACCTCGTTCCACCTCGGCGAGCGCACCTGCACGATCGATCTCGACTGCTCGATCTCGCGCCTCGACGAGCCGGCGCTGCGCTCGGCCGAAGCGGCTGCCAACGAGACCGTCTGGCGCGACCTGCCGGTGGTGGCGCGCGACTTCGGCCCGGAGGAGCGCTCGCGACTTCGCCTGCGCAAGGAGCCCCTCAAAGGAGACCGCGTGGTGCTCGTCGAAGGGGTGGACGCCTCCCCGTGCGGCGGGACACACCCTGCGCGCACGGGCGAGGTCGGCGCCATTGCCGTCTTGGGGGCGCAGAAGTGGGGCTCGGGCAAGGCTCGGGTAGAGTTCGCCTGCGGAGGTCGGGTGGTAAAGCTCCTCGCCGAGCAGGGCCGCTGGCTGGCGGGCGCCGCCGACGCGCTCAAGTGCGCCGTGCGCGACGTGCCGGATGCGGCCCGGCGCATCGCCGAAGAGGCGAACGTGCGGCGCAAGACGGCCGAGGCGCTCGAGAAGGATCTGGCACGCGTGCAGGCCGCCGCCCTGACGGCGAAGGGCTCGCCCGTGGTGGCTCGGGTCGAGCGCGCTTCGCTGGCCCGCGCGATCGCGGGGGCAGTCGCGGAGGGCGGCGCCGTCGCGCTCATCGCCGCAGTGGAGGACGGTCGCGCCCATCTCTGCTTCGCACGCCCGCGCGGCGCGGTGGGCCCGGGCATGAACGAGCTGCTCAAGGGGTCCCTCGAAGTGCTGGGCGGAAAGGGCGGAGGCAACCCCGACTTCGCGCAGGGCAGCGGAGATCCGGCCCGCCTGGACGAGGCGCTCGCGGCGGCGCGGGCGCGAGTCGATACTCAATAGACTGTCCGCTTTGTGGTACGGAAGGCGCTCCATGCACATCCGCCACGACTGGGCGCTGCCCGAGGTGCGAGCGCTGCACGATCTGCCGCTGCTCGAGCTGGTCCACCGCGCCCAGACCGTCCACCGCGAATCCTTCCACGACAACAAGGTGCAGCTCTGCTCGCTGCTCTCCATCAAGACGGGCGGGTGTCCCGAGGATTGCGCGTACTGCCCGCAGGCGGCGCGCTACCACACGGGAGTAGACGCCGAGCCGCTGATGGAGACCTTCGACGTGCTCGCCGCGGCGCGCGGCGCGCGCGATGCGGGAGCGACCCGCTTCTGCATGGGCGCCGCGTGGCGCGAGGTGAAGGACGGCCCGCAGTTCGACCGCGTGCTGGAGATGGTGCGCGGGGTGCGTGCGCTGGGGCTCGAGGCCTGCTGCACGCTCGGGATGCTCAGCTCGGGCCAGGCCCGGCGCCTGAAGGAAGCCGGCTGCACCGCGTACAACCACAACCTGGACACGAGCCGCGCCGCCTATTCGAGCATCGTCACCACCCGCGAGTACGACGACCGCCTGCGGACGCTGAAGAACGTCCGCGAGGCGGGGATCACCATCTGCTCGGGCGGAATCATCGGCATGGGCGAGTCGGTGGACGATCGCTGCGAGATGCTGCGGACGCTCGCCGCGCAGGATCCGCATCCCGAGTCGGTCCCCATCAACATGCTCGTGCGGGTGGCCGGCACGCCGCTCGCCGGGCGGCCGCCGCTCTCGACGCTGGAGATGGTGCGGATGATCGCGACCGCGCGCCTTCTGATGCCGCGCGCGATGGTGCGGCTCTCCGCGGGGCGGATGCAGATGAACGCCGAGGCGCAGCTCCTCTGCATGATCGCCGGCGCGAACTCGATCTTCTTCGGCGAGAAGCTGCTCACCACCGGAAACCCCGAGCTGGCGCAGGACATGGCGCTGCTCGCCGCGGCCGGCATCGCGCCGCTCGCGCCGGAAGCGTGACGGCGGCGCCTTCAGGGCCGATCGATCACCTTCCGGACGGTGCTCACCACCGGGCGCTGAGCGCCAGCGCCGTGCCGCCGGGCGCGCGCGCGCCTTCGCGGCGGACGCTGTCGGCGACCGCGCGCGTGCGCGGCGACTCGTTCCCGGCGATCACGACCTGCGCGATCCCCACGCCGACGCCCGCGAGGATGCCCGCGCCGGCGCCGATCATGAGATCCCGCTGCCAGTGGTCGCCGTTGTCGAGAAGCGCGATGCCGCCGCCCACCAGCACTCCGGCGATCCCGCCGTAGAGCGCGTCGGTCGCCACGATCGCGACGGGGTCGCGCCGATGCTCCTCGACGACGACGGGCGAATCGTACGCGCTCACGCGGGTGCTGGTGGCCGGTGGCGGAGGCGCGGCCTCGTTCGGCGGCGGATTCACCACCACCTGGGTCCCCGGCGCAGGCTGCGGCGGAGGGGGCGGCGGCTGCGTCTGCACCGTGGTCGATCCGGGCGTGCTCTGCACGGTCGTCGTGCTGCCGGGCTGCTGCTGCACGGTGGTGCCCTGCGCCAACGCGGGCAGGGACAGGAGCGCGGCGAGAGCGGGGATGCAAGTCTTGGCGGTCACTGGTGGGCCTCCTCGCGAAAAAGGATCTGGACTCCGTTCACAGGACAGGCTGACGGCGCGAGCCGGCCACCGTCATTCGCGACGGCCGTCCGAGCAGCGCGCCGCACGGCCGGCGAGCACGAGGCCCCCGCGGCGGTCGTCCGCCGCGAGGCCTCCACGCTAGAACTTCAGGCCGTAGCCGAGGCCCG
Source organism: Myxococcales bacterium (assembly GCA_045802765.1). GTDB lineage: Bacteria > Myxococcota > Myxococcia > Myxococcales > 40CM-4-68-19 > VBKO01. The sequence continues at coordinate 4,548 of JBJMQJ010000529.1, read as the reverse complement.
AGGAGCGGTCCTTCTGCGACTTCAGGTCCCGCATCCGAGGCGCTGAGTCGGCCACCGCCATGTAGCGGTCGGCGGCGCTGGCGGCGTCGACGGCGCCGAAGATGGCGCCGACCAGAAGGCCAGCCCCCGCGCCGATCATGAGGTCCCGTCCCCAATTGTCGCCATTGTTCAGGAGGGCGATCCCGCCGCCGACGGCCAGGCCGGCGATGCCGCCGTAGAGCGCGTCGCGCGCGATCACCGCCGCGGGATTGCGCGTCGTTTGCACTTCGACGACTTGCCTGAACGCGTCGGATTGCTGGACCGGCGCAAGCTCATTGGCGCGCGTCGCGGTTCCCGCCCAGGCGGGAGCCGCTACCAGCGCGGCGAGGAACGGAGCAAACAGCAGCTTGTTCATGGATGGTCTCCGAGTCTGTGCTCTCCCGCCAGCAAGTTGGGGGCCGGAAAGTCGCACCGGCAACGGAACGGCCGGCCGGGCGCCGGCACGGCCGCACGCCCGCCCCGCGAGAGCGGGCGGCGCCGCCGGGCGGCTGCGTGACGCATGTCACGGCGCGCGCGAGGATGACTACCTTACTGCGCGCATGGGTCCGGTGGACGTCGCGATCGTGGGGGGCGGCGCGAGCGGAACGCTGGTCGCCGTGCAGCTATTGCGGCAGGCGCGCGGGCCCTGGCGCATCGCGCTCATCGAGCGCACCGGCGCGCTCGCCCGCGGCGTCGCCTACGGCCCCGCGGAACCGTGCCACCTCCTCAACGTGCCCGCCGCGGGCATGAGCGCCTTGCCCGACGATCCCGACCACTTCGTCCGGTGGAGCGGGGCCGCGGCGGACGCGTTCGTCCCGCGCGCTGTGTACGGCGCGTACCTGGAGGCGCTGCTCACCTCGGCGCACGCGGCGGCCGCGCCCGGCGTCACCCTCCAGCTGGTCTGTGGCGAAGCGGCGTCGGCGACCGTCGACGGCGGTGGCGTGCGCATCGCGCTGCGCGAGGGCGGCGAGATCGAGGCGCGCGCGGCGGTCCTCGCGCTGGGAAATCTGATCGGCCCCGACCTCCAGGTGCCGGACGGCGGGCTGTACTCGGGTCCGCTCTACCGGCGCTCGCCCTGGCAGGCCGGCGCGCTCGACGGCATCGCGCGCGACGGCAGCGTCCTCCTGCTCGGCACGGGCCTCACCATGGTGGACGCCGCGCTTGCGCTGCAGCGTCGCGGCCATCGCGGGACGATCCACGCGCTGTCGCGACACGGCCTGTTGCCGCACGTGCACGACGACGCTTCCGGTCCCGCGCAGCCGCGCATCGGCGCCGTCGGCGTGCGCGGCCTGTTGCGGGCGCTGCGGGCCGCATCGCAGCGCGGCGGCGACTGGCGCGCTCCGCTCGATGCTCTCCGGCCGGTCGCGCAGCGGATCTGGTCGCGCCTGTCCCACGAGGAGAGGTGCCGCTTCCTCCGCCACCTGCGCCCCTACTGGGACGTGCACCGGCACCGCATGGCGCCGGGCGTCGGCGCCGCCATCGCCCGGCTGCGCACGCGCGATCGGCTGCACGTGCACACCGGGCGCGTCCAGTGCTTCACCGTCGAGGGCGGTTGCGCGGTCGCGCTCTATCGCCCGCGCGGCGAGCGCCAGACGCGCGAGCTGCGCGTCGCCCGGGTGATCAACTGCACCGGTCCCGCCACGCAGCTGCGCGACGTGCGCCATGCCCTGGTCGACTCGCTCCTCGCGCAAGGGCTCGCGCGGCCCGACGCGCTCGGCATGGGGTTCGCCACGGACCGCGATGGTGCGCTGCTCGGCGCCGCGCCCGGCCTCCTCTTCACTCTCGGGACCTTGCGCCGCGGCGAGCTGTGGGAGACCACCTCGATCCCCGAGCTCCGCTCGCAGGCCCGCGCCGTCGCACAGCGCCTGGTCTCCGATCTCGCCCTGCCTTCCGCCGCCCAGGCATCCGTGTAGCTGAACAGGCGACCAAAGCGATTGCACCACGGAGCACACGGACAATCTCTGGGTTCTTGCGACGGGTCGCTCCCGCGCAATCGCGAGATCGCAACCTCCTTCTCCGTGCTCTCCGTGTGCTCCGTGTGTAATTGTCTTGGCCGGAATTGACGAAGTTCCGCGGAGGGCGCGGGCCGGTTATGGTCCGGGGCGATGAGTCTCAATCGGAGCCCCGCGGCGGACGCGCCACAGGTCGCCCCGAGCGGAGCCGTGCTGGGCCTCCTGCGCGCCGGGCCGGGGTGCCAGGTCGCCCAAGGAGCCGTGATCCGGAGTCCGGGCGGCGCGGTGGAGCTCGGCGCCCGGTCGGCGCTCTTGGAGAACGGCGTCGCGATCGGCACCGCGGAGCAGCCCGTCTCGATCGGACAGAAGGTCGTCTTCGGCCACCGCTGCGTGGTGATCGGCGCCGCGGTCGGCGATCTCTGCGAGATCGGCAACGGATCCATCCTCCTCGCGGGGACCCGCCTGGGCCGCGGGTGCATTCTCGGAGAGGGTACGCTCTTGCCGCCCGGGACCGCCGTCCCCGACGAGGCGGTGGTCGTCGGCCGTCCCGGGCGCGCCATCCGGCGCGTGAGCCAGGCCGACCGCGAGCGCCTCTTGCGGCTGCGCGGCGACGACGTCTCCCTTCCGCCATACCTGTTGCAACCCTTCGCGGGCAGCATGCCCGCCGGAGCCGCCATGGGCCGCATCTACGCGTACCTCGACAAGGAGCCGCGCATCGACCAGAGCGCGGTGCTGTTCGACAGCGCGGAGATCACCGGCGACGTCACCATCGGGCCGGGCGCGATCATCGGCGCGGGCGTGAAGATCATCGGCGACTCGCACGGCCCGGTCCGCATCGGCGCTCGCGTGCAGATCCTCGAGAACGCCGTGCTGCACCTCTTGCCGGACAACGAGCTGGTCCTCGAGGACGGCGTCGTGATCGGCCCGGCGGCGATGATCCACGGCTGCCGCATCGGGCGCGACACCGTGGTCGAGCCCGCCGCCATCGTTTGCGACTACAGCGTCGTCGGGGAGGAGAGCCTGGTGCGCGCCGGCACGTTGGTGAAGCAGCGGGCCCGCTTCCCGGCGCGCGCGGTGCTCGAGGGCTATCCGGCGACGCAGGTGGGCACGCTGGACGCCGCGCCTGCTTCTCCCGGCTGGGCGCTGCGAAGGGCCGATCTCGCGACGCTCTCGCGGCGCCGCTGACAAAAGAACCGGGCGATTGCCTCGCCGGCCGCCGCTAAATCCGGAAGCGCCGGATCTCGTTACGTTCGCCCTCGATCGGCGCGAAATGAAGTAATTCCCCCAAAGAAATGTATGGAAGCATCCTACCTCCGAGGAGAGCAAGGCGGCGAAGAAGCGCCCACGGGCACCGCTCGATTGCACCCGGGGCTGTTCAGATGCCCGCCAACTGTGCGATTTTCTTGCCTGTTCAAAAAAACTGCTTCTGGAATTTGCTTGAGCAACGTCGAAACAAGGACACTGTAGCGCATGCTGGATGAAGGACTGCGAGCGCTCGTCGCCCAATACGGCGTCGGCGGGCCACGCAAGAGCGGCGTCCTGCTGGTCGACGACGAGCGACCGAATCTGCTGGTGCTGCGCGGATTCCTGGAGAGCGGTTACACGGTTTACGAGGCCGAATCCGGCAAGCAGGCGCTCGAGATCGCCGACAAGTCGGACATCGACGTCGTCATCGCCGACCAGCGCATGCCGGAGATGACCGGCGTCGAGATGCTCGAGGAATTGCGCTCGCGCAAGCCGGACGTCGCCGGGATCGTGCTCACCGGTTTCACCGATCCGCCCGCGCTGATCAGCGCCATCAACCGCGCCCGCGTCTTCCGCTTCCTCAAGAAGCCGTGGCAGCCGGAGGACATCCTCGAGGCGGTCCGGCAGGCTTGCGAGCACGTCTATCAGTCGCGCACCATCCAGCGGCTGGTCGCGTTGCTCGCCCGGCGGACCGAAGAGCTGACCGCCTCGCTGGAGGTGATCGAGTCCGCGCACCGCCAGGTGCTCCACCTCGAGCGGCTCGGCACCATGGGCCGCCTCGCCGCCGGCATCACGCACGACCTGCGCAACGTGATGATCAGCGTCAACTTCATCGAGCGGGAGCTGCAGCAGCAGAACGCCGCGCCGGACCTGCTGGAGAGCGTGCACGTCGGCACCCAGGGCATCCACAACCTGCTCGAGACGCTCGAGGCGATGCACCAGTTCGCCTCGGCGGGGGCCATCCACCTCGCCATGGACAAAGTGGCGCCCGCGCAGGTCGTGCAGGGCGCGATCGCCATCTCGCGCATGGACCTGAACTTCCGCGCCCGCAAGGTCGACGTGCAGGTGGACGAAGACCTGCCTTGCGTGAACGGGGATCGCCAGAAGCTGATCCAGGTGCTGGTGAACCTGGTGCGCAACGCGCTGCAAGCCACCGAGCGTTCGCGGCGCGTTTCGATTCGAGCTTCTCGCGACGCGGACGACGTGGTCCTCGCAGTGGAAGACGAAGGCCCCGGCGTGCCTCGGGAGCTGCAGGAGAAGATCTTCGAGCCGTTCGTATCCACCAAGGGCGACCGGGGCATGGGGATGGGCCTGTACATGGCCAAGCTCATCG
>JBJMQJ010000528.1:0-13150 GCA_045802765.1 Myxococcales bacterium | reverse complement strand
GGTCCAGGAGGCGGACGGCACGGGAACCGGCAGCCCGTCGTTGTCGTCCGTGCCAGAGCCGCCGACGATCGCGGGCGAGGCGGCGCCCGCCTGGGCGGCACGGTACGTCCACGTGAAGGCGCGGCTGCCCATCGCGCCGGGGACATCTTGCGGCGGGGGGGCCGAGACGAGCTCCAGCTCCGCGCCCGTCTGCGGCGCGGGAAACGAGACCGCGCGTGCGGTGGCGGCGCCGGTGTTGGTGACGAGCAGCGTGAACGCGATCGACTGGCCCACGCTCACCACCATCGGCGCGGGTAGCTGGGTCGCGGCATCGAGGGCGCTGCGCTGCTGGATGAGCACCTGCCCCGCGGCGGGCGACGCGTTCACCGGGCGCTGCGAAACCTCGTCCACGCCGGCTGCGCTGCCGGCGAGGGACAGCGTCCCGGGCTGGCTCGCGACCATGGGCCACGTGAACGTGCGCGACTCGCCTCCAGGGATGTCCTGGGCCGGCGGATTCCCGGCCGGCAGCGTGGCCGTGCCCGTTCCAGAGAGGGCGAGCTGCGACGGCGCCACGCTGCGCGCCGCCGACCCGCCGGTATTCCGGACTTCGAGGGCGGCGATGAAGGACTGCCCCGTGCTGACTTGTGGCGGCACCGATGCGCTCGCCAGAAGTTGGGCGGGCGTGAGGTCGGAGGCGAGCCAACCGCGCGCCAGCGTTCCCGATTGGTCATACGGGCTCACCACGACCAGATCGTGCACGCCGGCGGCCAGACCCGCCGGCACGACCGCGCGCAGCTCGGTGTTGCTCACCCGGACCACGTCGCGCAGCGCGACGCCGCCGATGCTCGCGGAATAGCCTTCGTCGACGGAGATGCCTCCGTTGGCGGACAGCGATTGGACGCCGCGGGCGTAGAACTGGTCGCCGACGATCGTCACCTGCGCGTCGAGATTGCGCGGACCACCGGCCGGATCGAGGTGGAGCGGTCGCGGCTCGAAGGAAGGAGGCACGCCGCTGTGGCAGGCGGCTGCCAGCAGTGCGACGAGCAGCATGGCGCGTCGGCTAGAGCAGCTCAAAGCGTGTCCCCAGGAGGAGCGAGGCGGCGCTGATCGCGCCGGTGAGGGTGGACAGCGAAGGATCGCGATGCCGCGACCAGCGCAGCTCGACGAAGGGAAGGGCGCGGGCAAATCTGTGCTCGACGCCGAGCGAAACGACGGCGCCCAGGACGAGCGCGCTCTCGGAGACCTGCGGATCGCTCCCCAGCTGCAACCTGCTCGCGACCGCGGCGAGAGAAGGACCTGCGCCAGCCCAGACCGTGGTGCGGAGCCCGATCGGTACGCGGATGGAGAGCTGCGCCGCGAGAGCGAAGAAGTCGACGCGCCCGTGCGCAGTCCCCAGCTGGCCGACGTCCTGCTGTCGCGAAGAGAAATACCAGGCCAGCTCGGTGGAGAAGGCGAGCTCGGGGCCGAAGCGGTCGCTGCGCAGCGAAGCCTCGACCGCCGCGACCGGAGAGTTGAGCCGCGCGAAATTGCTGAGGCCGCCGGCCTTGGGGCTGATCGCGAGCGGCGCGAGCCCCGGCAAGAGCGCCACGCGCGTGCGCGCGGCCGCCTCCGGCCAGCGCACGTCCACCACCGTGTCCGGGCGATCCCAATGGCGGGGCGGCAGATAAGTGGCCAGGTAGGCGCCGTCGGATTGCGGCTCGATACCCGCGATGCTGCCCTCGTCGGCCGATGCGGCGGGCGCCCCGCCGGGCACCGGGTTGCCGAACCGGTCCATCCGGCGCAGCCGGAGCACGAGCCGGCCGCCGGCACCGGTTCGCACCGCGGGTGTACCCGGCTCGATCGAGACCGAGGCCGGTGCTCCCGGGACGAGGCGCAGCACGATCGCCGCGCGCGGCTCGGCATTTCCCGAGGGGTGCGCGACCAGCTCGACGGACTGGCGGCCGCCGAAGGAGTCCGGCGGACGCAACCGCCATTCGCCGGGCTTTGTCTCGGCCATCGTGCCGAAGCCCGCCGGGCCCGACACCGCGAGAGCAGCGAGGGAGGCGTTGCCCGCGGCGTCGCGAGCGCGGGCGCGGAGCATCACCTGATTGCCCGCACCCGCAACGACGCTCGCGCGATCGGCGATCAGCTCGACCGTCGCCGGTGGGCCGGGCTCGAGCGCCAGCTGCGCTTGCGCCACGAGCGCCGGCGCGTCGGCGAGCGCCACCCTGAGCCGCGCCGTGCCGGCGCTGCCCGGCGGGAGCGTCCAGATCGCCCACAGCTCGCCGGGCGCGCGCTCCTGCGCGGCGGAGACTTCGCCGCGGTCGGGCCTGGCGACCAGCCGCGCTCCCGAACGTGGCTTGCCCTCGTCGTCGGCCGCCAGCACGCAGATCGTCACCTTCCCGACGCGATCGGCCCGCACGCGTTCATCGAGCAAGACGACGTGCAGCCGCGGGGCCTCCGGGACGGGAAGGTCGATGCCCCGTCCGCGGTGGCGCACCTCGTGGACGCCGGGAGGGACGATCACGGGCACCAGCGCTTGCCCCCGCGAGTCCGCCACGGCCGGCCCGAAGGTGCGAGAGCCGATCTCCACGGAAATGCGCGCTCCGGCCCGGGTCTGCACCAGCGCCATGCCGCGTCCCCAGAGAGGGAGCGAGGTCCAGGCCACCTCACCCGAGACCACCGCCGCGAGAAGCGCGACCTGCGGAAAAGTCTCGCGCGGCGGCAGGTACTCGGCAGTCCAGGATTCCGGCCCTTCGCGCCGGAGCTTGAGGAGCCTTCCCGCGCTCGCGGAAAGGCGCGGCTCGACCGCCGACGTGATGTGCACCACCGCCCGGGCAGACGATCTTCCCAGCTCCAGCCGCGCGGGATGGGCTTCGATGTGGAGCGCGGCGGCGGCGAGGAGAAGCGGCAGCATCACGGGTCCTTCTCCGGCGCTTCCCAGCGGATCCCCAGACGGCGGATGCGCGGATCGAGCGCATCGCAGGGCACGGTGCGGCTCTGCTCGCGTCCCGCCGGATCGCGCAGGGCCACCAGCACCTCGGCCTTGTCGGGCGGCCTTCGCGGCACCGTCACGCTGAAGCGCCCCTCGCGGTCCACGTCGGCGGGAATGCCGTCGACCAGCACCTCGGAGCCGCCCTGTGCGGTGCCCGCCACGTGCGCGCAGAGCTGCTCGTCGTCGCTCGGAATGGCGGCAGCGACCTTGAGCAGGAGCGGGACGGGAACGGCGGAGATCGGTTCCGGGGCGCTCGGCGCGTCGCCCTGGCGGACGAGGGCGGTCTGCCCCTCGTGGACCTCGACGTCGCGCTGGGCGGCCCGCAAATTGACGGAGCCCGTCTCGGTCGCCACCGCGATGGTCGAGCCCGTGCTCAGGACGCTGAAGCGCGCGCCGCGCGTCTCCGCCACCGCGCCGCTGCTCTCGCTCTCGATCTTCAGCACCCGCTCGCCGTCGGGCTTGTAGTCCACCGCCAGGCGGCCGCGCTCGAGGCGGAAGCGGTGGACCGCGCGGGTCAGCTCCCGGATCGTGACTTGCGTCGACTCGGTCACGGCGAGGGTGGATTTGTCCCCGATGCGCAGGTCGGTGCGGCCGTTCCTGCCGGTGCGGATGGATTCGTCCGCCTTCAGATGCTCGCCGGGGAGGAGGCGAGACCACGCACCGGAGCCGCGCGACCTCTCCGCGGAGCCCGCGACCGACAGGACCACCGCCTCCTGCGGCGCGGACAGCGCGAGCGCTTGCTGCGGCGCGCCGGGTGGCCGGTCTCCGCCGCGATCCATGAATGCCGCCGGAGGCTGGTACACCGTGTGGCGGAAGAGGACGAACGCAGCGCAGACGAGCAGGAGCGTGGCCACCGCCACCTCCACCGCGCTGCGTGCTCCGCTCTTCGCCTTGGGCATCGATCTACCTGGGGCCTGCGGGAATCTCGACGGCGAACTCGGTGCGCGCCCACGCAAGCCGGACCGGATCGGCGTCTTCCACCAGCCGGACGTTGCCGCCGTGATTGCGCATCATGGCGCGCGCGATGTGCAGCCCGAGGCCAGTCCCCTTGCCGGCACGCTTGGTGGTGAATCTCGGCTGGAAGAGCCGGGCCCGGATCTCGGGAGGGATGCCGCGGCCCTCGTCGCTGACGCGGATCTCGACGCGTTCCGCAGCGGGCAAGACGCGCAGCTCCACGCGCGCCACGCCCGGGGCTTCCTCCGCAGCGTCGACGGCGTTGACGAGCAGGTTGGTCACGGCATGCAGGACTGCATTGGGCGCGCCCGAGGCGAACTGCCGCGCAGGCAGCGCGCTCCAGGCGAAACGACGTCCCAGCCGCCGCAAGCGGAACGAGAGCAGCTCGACCGCGCGTTCCACCACCTCGTCGACCACGAACGGAGCGACGGCGCTCCGCCCGGGCGAGAGCAGGCCCTCGTAGCTGTGCAGCAGCTCTTCCACGCGCCGCAATTGCTTGAGGACCAGCTCCCACTCCTCGACTCCCGAAAGCGCCGCGCCTAGCCGGCGCGCGACCAGCTCCAGGCCTCCCTTGATGCCGACCAGCGGGTGCCGCAATTCGTGGATCAACCCGGGCGCCAGCAGCGCCGCCTCCTCGAGGGGCTCGTTCTCGCTCAGCAGATCGTCACGCTCGCTCACTGCCCCTCCGTGTCATCTCAGGTGCGCCGCCGCTCCCGCGGTGGGGAGCAGCACCGTGAACGTGGCTCCCCGCCCTTCTTCGCTCTCGACGCTCAGCTTGCCGTGATGGGCCAGCACCACGGTGTGCGCGATGGAGAGGCCCAGCCCGGTGCCGGCGTGCCGATCCTTGGTGGTGAAGAACGGATCGAAGATGCGCTCGCGGATCGGCGCGGGGATGCCTTTGCCCGTATCGCTGACGCTCAGCTTGAGCGCCGCGCCTTCGACGTCGACCAGCCGCACGGTCAGCCTGCCGCCGTCGGGCATCGCCTGGATCGCATTGCGCACCAGCTGCGAGACCGCCTGCTGGATCTGCTCCGGATCGCCCTGCGCGTCCGGGACCGCGTCACGAAGATCGGTGGTCAGCTCGATGCGGGAACCGCTCAGCTCGTCCTTGCAGGACTCGAGCGCGGCCCGGACCGGCGTCGCGAGCGCGAAGCGCGTTCCCGCCTGCTCGCGCTCCTGATCCGCGAAGCGGCGCAGGTTGGCGCCGAGCTGAGCGACGCGCGCGGACTGCTCGAGCAGGATGCGCACCAGGCCGTCCTGCGACCCGCCGGGTTCGACCCGCTGGCGAAGCAGTGAGGCCGCGCCGGTCAGGGCGGTCAGTGGATTGTTCAGCTCGTGCGCGATGCCCGCCGCCATCGACCCGAGCGCGGCGAGGCGGCGGGAACGCAGGATCTGGTCCTGCGCTTCCTTCAGCTCGGCGGTGCGGCGCTCGACGCGCTCCTGCAGCTCGGCGTTCCAGCCGCGGATCTCGTCGTCGCGGCGGCGGACCTCCCGCGCCATGTGGTTGAACGCGGCGGCGAATCTGCCCAGCTCGTCCCTGGTCTCGACCTGCGCGGTGTGGTCGTAACGGCCCTCGGTCAGCGCGTTGGCGGCGATGGAGAGGTGCCGGATCGGCTCGGCGAGGCCGCGGGACAGGAACGCCCCGAGCAGCGCGACCAGCGCCAGCGTCACCCCTGCCCAGAAGAGCGTGTAAACGCGCACGCGATCGGCGGGGCGCAATGCGCGTGCGGCGGGCTGCGCGATGACGACACCCCAGCCGAGGTCGCCCAGCGGGGCAAAGGCGGCGAGCCAGTCGGCGTCCTGGCCTCGGAGCACGCGCCGGGAAAGGGCGTGCGAGCTAGCGACGCCTGCCTTGATCAGGTCCAGCTCGGTGATCGTGGGCGGGGATCCGGGCGTACCGGCAATCACGCCGCCGTCGCGATCGACGAGGTAGGCGACGGTTCCGTCCTGCGCCAGCTCACGCATCTGGCGCTCGAGCTGACCGAGGGAGAGCTGCGCAGCCACGACGAGGAGCGGCGACGCGTCCGTCCCCGGCGCGCCCGCGCGCACCGCGACCGCCATGTGGGCGGCGCCCGAGCGTCCCCGATACGGCGGTCCGATGGCCGTTCCCGCCGCCGTCGCATACGCGAGCGGTACGTGCCGGGCGAAGAGGTCGAGGTCCTCCTGGTCGAGCTGCCGCGCGCCGGGCTTGCCCTGCGCGAGGGGCGGTACGAGCGCGTTTCCGTTTTCGTCCAGCAGCGCGATCGCCTCCACCGCGTCGAGCTGGCGGTAGGGGATGCGCAGGATCGTCGCCGCCTCGGCCGGGGTCAGCTGATCGAACGAGATGGCCGACAGCGAGAGCCGCAGCGAGTCGAGGGTCTGCGCCACCCAGCGCTCGCAAGCGCGGGCGGCGGCGACCGCGGTCGCTTCGTGCGCCCGCCCGACGGTCGTTTCCAGCTCGGCCCGATTCACCGAGAAGGACAGCCAGCCGAGGACCAGCAGCGGCACGCAGCCGACGACGGCGAGGACCAGGAAAACCCGTGATCGGAAGGGCACGGCGGCTCTCGCGTGGGCTGGAAAGGAGTCTTGTCACTGTAAGGAAAGCCGATCAGGCGCAGCAACGGAGTGGCTGTCGGCGCCGGGCGCACTTCCCGCGCAGGTGGACCACTTCAGCCTGACTTTACGCCGCCCGGATTCCGGCTCCGCCCGGGAGCGCCGTTCGCTCCCAATGACGGACCCCGATCCGTGCGTTCGTTAGTGGACCGGTTAGCCGCATCGCATGTCAGGATGCGAACGCAAGCGAACATTTCGTTAACACAGGTTTGCTACCGATCGGGGTGTGGGGCAGCCTTCGAGACGATGTCCAACGCCGGAAAGGGCGGGGGCACGCGGGCACGCGCCGACCAGACTGCGTACTACGTCAATCCCAAGCTCCCGCGCCTCGCCCTCATCGCGAGAGGAGTCCCCTTTCCCGCCGGGACGTGGATTCGCGTCGCTGACGACGTCGTACCGCCGTGGGACGTCCAGGAATTCCTGGCGGACTTGTTCCCCATGCTCGGCGGCAAGGCGGTGCCGTTCGTCGCGCTGCTGACCGATTTCGACGTCGAGGAGTTCGAGCGCGAGATCGCGACCTAGCGAAGGGCGTCGCTCTGTTCGACGAGAACGCGTCCCACGACGCCCGCGCTGTGGAAAAGCATAGCGCCGCCCTATCTGGCGGCGGCTAGTCCGCCTCGATCTTCTGCAGCAGGATCAGCGACCGCGCCGGCACCTCGATCTTCCCGCCGGCGGGGAATTCCTGCTGGCCCTTGCGGCGGTCGTGGCGGCGCGGACGATCGTTCGTGTCGATCAGCTTGAGCCAATTCTGCGCGAAGCTTCCGTCAGGCAGCGTGAACTGGAGCGGCTCGTGGTGGGCGTTGAAGATGAAGTAGAAGCTGTCGTCGGTGACGCGGTCGCCGTACATGTCGGTGCTGGCGATCGCGTCGCCGTTCAAGAAGACGCCGAGCGACTTGGCGAACCCCGCCTTCCAGTCCTCCTCGCTCATCTCCTTCGCGTGCGGCGTGAACCAGGCGATGTCCTTGACCCCGGTGCCGTGCAGCGGTCGGCCCTGGAACCACTTGCGGCGGGCGAAGATGCGGTGCTTGCGCCGCAGCGCGATCAAGTTGCGGGTGAAGTTGAGCAGGGGCTCGTCGAAGTTCTCCCAGTCGAACCAGGAGAGCTCGTTGTCCTGGCAGTAGGCGTTGTTGTTGCCCTTCTGCGAGCGCCCGATCTCGTCGCCTCCGCTGATCATCGGGACGCCCTGCGAGAGCAGCAGGGTGGTGAGGAAGTTGCGCTGCTGCTTGCCGCGCAGCGCGTTGACCTTGTCGTCGTTCGTCGGACCTTCGGCGCCGCAGTTCCACGAGCGGTTGTCGTTCGCGCCGTCGCGGTTCTCCTCGCCGTTCGCCTCGTTGTGCTTCTCGTTGTAGGAGACGAGGTCCTTGAGCGTGAACCCATCGTGCGCGGTGATGAAGTTGACGCTCGCGAACGGCCGCCTGCCGGTCGAGGCGTACAGGTCGGCGCTCCCGGTGAGCCGGTAGGCGAACTCGCCGACCGTGGCGTTCTGCCCGCGCCAGTAGTCGCGGACGGTTTCGCGGTACTTGCCGTTCCACTCCGACCACAGCGGCGGGAAGTTTCCGACCTGGTACCCGCCTTCGCCCACGTCCCAGGGCTCGGCGATGAGCTTCACCTGGCTGACCACCGGATCCTGCTGGATCAGGTCGAAGAACGCGGACAGGCGGTCCACGTCGTGCAGCTCGCGCGCCAGCGTGGCCGCCAGGTCGAAGCGGAAGCCGTCGACGTGCATCTCGTGGATCCAGTAGCGCAGGCTGTCCATGATCATCTGCAATACTTGTGGATGCCTCATGTTCAGGCTGTTTCCGGTGCCCGTGTAATCCATGTAGAACCGGCGGTCCTGGGTCGTCCGGTAATACGCCAGGTTGTCGATCCCCTTGAGGGACAGCGTCGGTCCCAGATGGTTGCCCTCGGGGGTGTGGTTGAAGACCACGTCGAGGATCACCTCGATGCCCGCCTGGTGGAGCGTCTTCACCATCCACTTGAACTCGCGCACCTGGTCGCCGCGCTGTCCGTACGCCGCGTACTCGTTGTGCGGGGCGAAGAACCCGATCGAGTCGTAGCCCCAGTAGTTGCGCAGCCCTCGATCCATCACGTGCTGCGAGTGGACGAACTGGTGGATGGGCATCAGCTCGACCGCGGTGATCCCCAGCGACTTGAAGTACTGGATGGCGGGAGGGGAGGCGAGGCCTGCGTACGTGCCGCGCAGGTTCTCGGGGATGCCGGGGTGGCGCTTGGTGAAGCCCTTGACGTGCACTTCGTAGACGATGGTGTCGTTCCACGACCACCGCGGTGGGCGGTCGTCGGTCCAGTCGAACCAGGGATTGACCACTACCGACCGCGGCATGAAAGGCGCGCTGTCCACGCCGTTCGGCGCCCCGTCCTGGTCGTTGAAATGGTAGCCGTACAGCGCTTCGTTCCACTGCGGGTGGCCCTCGATGGCGCGCGCGTACGGGTCCAGAAGCAGCTTGTAGCGGTTGCAGCGCTTCCCCTCCGCCGGATTGTACGGGCCATGCACGCGGAACCCGTACCGCTGGCCGGGCGCGACGCCGGGCGCGTACCCGTGCCAGACGAACCCGGTCACCTCCGGCAGCTCGACGCGCGTCTCCTTTCCATCGTCGTCGAACAGGCACAGCTCGACCTTTTCGGCGAGCTCGGAGAAGAGGGAAAAATTGGTGCCGGCGCCGTCGAACGCGGCGCCCAGCGGGTATCGGCGGCCAGGCTGGAGCTTCATCCACACAGGGTATGGCGCGCACCTGCCGTGCGCGACCCCGCTGCCGGACCGGCCGTCCGCCGGCGGAACGCGCCGACTACTTTCGCGCCTGCGCCAGCGCCGCGAGCGCCCGCTGCCGCTCGTATTGCGACCGCAGTCCTTCCGCGGCGCGCTGGCAGGCGTCGCGCGCCGACCCGGCGAGCGCGCGGTGCCCCGCAAGCTGGACGAGCACGGAGGCGGCCTCGTAGTCCGAGCTGAGCTTGCCCGCTTGCTCGGCGACGCTCGCCAGCGCTTCCGCATCGAGGGAAGGATCGGCGGCGAACGACCTGAGGACCCGAGCGTGTTCGTAGTCGCCGTGCACGGTTCGGACGGCCTCCAGGAACGCAGCGCGCGTGCCAGGTTGCACGAGCTTCCGCTCGGCGAGCGCGATCAGCACGTTCGCTTTCTCGTAATCAGAGCGCATGCGCGCCGCAGCGGTCAGGACCGCCTGGGTCTGCGCGGCGTCGAGCTTCTCCTTGCCGACGAAACCCTGCAGCACGCGCCCGACCTCGTAGTCGGACTTCATCCCCGCGACGGCGTCGAGGAAGGCCGTCCGTGCGCGCGCGTCGGCGAAGTCGTACCGCGCCGCGAGCGCGTTCAGGACCTTGCCGCGCTCGTAGTCGGACTCGAGCGAGCCCGCCACGCCGATGGTGCGCGCCACCTGGGCGGCGTCGAGGCGCCTCGAGTCGAGCAGCAGCGCGAGGTACACGCCCTTGCCGTAGGCCGAGGTCATCCGCTCGATCTCGGCGAGCGCGCCGTCCACGCCGCGATCGCGCAGGAGCCGGGGCAACCGCGTCTTGGCGGCGAACGCGGTGTGGCGGTCCAGATCCTCGATGAACGAAGCGAGCCAGACGCTGGCCGCCGCGTCCCAGGGCTGCTCGCGCCCGTTCACGACCAGCGACCTCGCGACGGTCCCCTGCGCGTCGGCCCGCAGCATCGCCTGCCGGACGGTGCCCGGCTCGCGCTGCGTGATGTCGATGATCGTGCCCGGGCTGAGCGTCAAGTCACGCAGGTCGGCAGTCGCGGACACCTCGCCGTTCGCGTGCACCTGGGCGCTGCGCCCGTCGTCCTCCGTCCAGCTCGAATTCCAGCTGGAGCGCCCGCCGTCGCGGGAGCGCCAGTTGGTGGTCGAGCCCGGGTCCGGTGGAGCGGGCGGAGTCGGAGGTGTCGGAGGTGTCGGAGGAGTGGGAGGGCTCGGCGGGGTAGGAGGCGTCGGCGCGGCGGGCGGAATCGGAGCCGTCTCACGGGCGACCGCGGCCAGCGGGATCGGGACTGCCGAACTCGACGGATCGCGCGCGCGAATGAGGGGACGGCCCGGCGCCGCCGCTGGGGAAGGGGCGTGCGCGGTTCGCGAGGCTTCGGCGATCGCGAGGACGCGGCGAGGCGGCCGTGCCTCATCGGCTTGCAGAGTGGCGAGGGGCACGACGACCGCACAGGCGGCGGCGCAAGCGACCACGGCGCCGCGCCGCGTAAGCGGGCGGCGCGCGGCGAACGGATCGAGCACCGTCAGCAGCCGGCCCTCGAGCTGCGAACGGCGCGCCATCGCCAGCGCGGCCATGGGACCGTGCGAGCGGTGCATGCTGCGGGCGATGTCGATCAGGCTGCTCGCGTATTCGCTCGGCCGCGCCCCCGCCGCCAGGACCCGGTCGTCGCACGCGCGCTCCCGCTCGAGGCGCATCGCGCGCGCGGCCAGCCACGCCAGCGGGTTCGGCCAATGCAGCGCGCACGCCACGGTGGCGGCGAGCTGTGTGAGCGCGTCGAGGCGCTGGACGTGAGCGAGCTCGTGGAGCAGCACGGCGCGCCGGCGCTCGGGCGGCCACGACTTCGCTTCGGCGGGGAGCAGGATGCATGGCCGCAGCACTCCCCAGGTGACGGGCACGCCCGTCTCGTCGCTCTCGAGCAGGCGCACGCACCGCCGCAGCCGCAGCTCCGCGGTCAGCTCGCGCAACGTGCGCTGCCACGCGCCGTCCAGCACGGGATGCGCGATGCGGGCAGCCCCGGCGAGCTGCGCCCACCCCCATCCCGCGCGGGCAAGCAGCGCGAGGGCGGCGGACGCCCAGAGAAGGACGCCGAACTGGAGCCACGAGGTAGAGGTGGAGGCCGCGGTCGGGACCGAGGTCGAGGTCGAGGTCGAGGAGGAGGTCGAGGGGGAGGTCGACCGAGAGGGGGAATTCGAGCGCGAGGGGGAGGCCGAAAACGATCTCGCTGTCGCAGTCGCTGTCGCAGTCGTTGGCGCTGTCGGATTCGTTGCCGTGGTCGCTATCGGAGCCGTACCCCAACGCGGCACCTGCACCCGGACCGCGGGGACCACCGCCGCGACCAGCGGCATCACCAGCGCCCCGACCATCCCCACGCACAGCACCAAATGCCTCGCCGCCGCCGAGGTGCGTGGCACCAGTCGCACCGCGAGGAGGGCCCAGAGGAGGACCACGCAACCCTTCAGCGCCGAGAGGACGAGAGCGTGCTCCATGGCTATCTGGCCTCCTTCCGCGCCTTCTCGACCAGGCGCTCGAGCCGATCCAGCTCCTCGTCGGACAACCGCGTGTCCTCCAGCAGCGCGGCGACTGCCTGTTGCGCGGAGCCGCCGAAGAAGGTCCTCACCAGGTGGCGCAGCGCGGACCTGCGCGCCTTCGACGGCGCGACGGTGGGGCTGTAGACGTAACGGATGCCGTCCTGCTCGTGCCGGAGCAATCCTTTGTCCTCGAGGAACCGCAGCATGCCGCGGACGGCCGAGTACGTGGGCGGATCCTCCAGGTCGGCGCGCACCTCGGCGACCGTCGCGCGTCCCCGCCGGTAGACGGCGTCCATGATCTGCCTCTCGCGCTTGCCCAGCTCCATCGACGCCTCGCGAACGTGCCAATCCGTTGGCACATGCTAATCAGTTAGCATCGCGCGCGGCGCCGGTCAAGCCGGGCGCAGCGGCAGCCGCAACCGGGCGCGGGCGCCTGCCCGGTCTCCCCGGTTCTCCAGGGAAAGGGTGCCTTGGTGCAGCTCGGCGATCTGGCGGCTCAGAGCGAGACCGATGCCCGTTCCCTGCGGCTTGGTGGTGAAGAAGGGGACGAAGAGGTTCGAGGCGTCGGCGATGCCGTGGCCTTCGTCGAGCACCGACACCTCGACGTGGGCGGCGCCCGCGGTCCAGGTCACGGTGACTCCGCCGCGGGTCTCCAGGGAAGCGTCCACCGCGTTGCGCACCAGGTTGATGAGGAGCTGGTCGAGCTGGTCGGCGTCGGCTTCGATGCGCACTTCCGGCCCCGGAGCGACGCTGACCCGCAGACGTTTCTCGAGCGCGGCGATGCGCCGGACCCACTCCTCGACCTCGACGTTCCCGAGGCGCGGCGGAGGGAGGCGCGCGAGCCGCGCATAGCTCGTCATGAAGCGCGAGAGCGACTCGGCCCTTCGCTCGATCACCTGGAGCCCCGAGGCGACGTCCTCCTTCCAGCCGTCGTGGGGCGCGGGCGCGCGCAACGTCTCCTGCACGCTCTGCGCGATCGAGTGGATGGGCGCGAGCGAGTTGTTGATCTCGTGGCCCAGCACGCGCACGAGCCGCTGCCACGCCTGCCGCTCCTCCTCTCGCAGCGCGCGACGGAGGTCGGCGAGCACCAGGAGCTGGTGCGGCTTGCCGCCGAGCCGGAAGGTGCTGCGGCGGAGCTCGAACTTTCCCGCCCCTCCCGGCAAGGTCAGTTCCAGATTGCGGGGCGATGGACCGAGAAGCGCGGCGCCCAGCCCGAGCTGCCGCGCGTCGCTGGAGGGAAGGCGCGAAAGCGCCGCGCCGAGGAGCCGCTCGCCGGCGCGGTTCGCCAGCACCGCCCGGCCGTTCTCGTCCAAGGCGAACACCGCCACCTCGATTTCGTCCATCACCCGCTGCAGCAGCGCGCCAGCCTCGAGCGAGCCGAGCCTCTGTTCGC